>NZ_LFKW01000103.1:41685-51577 GCF_001040865.1 Cellulomonas sp. A375-1
CACCCGTGACGACCACGAGAGGTTCTGCGAGGTCGAGGGTTGGGATCAGGTGCGCAGCGCCCGTGGCAAGCTCACCGGCCACCACGCCACCTACGAGCTCGCCCTGCCGGACGGCCGGATCCTGCGCACTCGGATCTCGCGGCCCGTCGACGCCACCGTCTACGGGGTGAGCCTCTGGGACCACATCCTGCGAGACCAGCTGGACGTCACCGAGGACGAGTCCTGGTCGTGCGCGAAGGACGGACGACAACCTGAGCGTTCGCCGGCGCGGGCGGAACCCGAGACCGCCCTGCCCCTCGGGCTGGTCATGACCCTCAAGCGCGAACTCGGGCTGAGTGAGGATGAGCTCAGGACCATCACGAAGGACGACGCCGTTGCCCGCCTGAACGAGCACTGGGCGAGGGGCTAACTGGCCGGACTTCCCTGGGCCGATCTGAGAGGACAATGCCAACCCCGAGCGCATGTCCAGGCCGCTGCGTGACGAGCTCGAAGGGCTGCGCTCGGCGCGCCGCGGCGACTGCCGCGTCTTGTTCGCCCTGGACCACGACACCCGCGTGCTCCTGGTGGGTGCGGATCTCCCACCGGGCCGACGCCCGCCGCTGAACGCCCCCGTCTAGAACTTGCCAAGCGTCGGGGGGCGCGAACAGCGGTTCGGCGCCGCCGCACCAAGGCTCACCCGTTCCGCCCACGCCGCAGGGCTGGCGCGCTAGGGTCAGGTGAGCGACCTGGACCGTTCGAGGTCCGGGTCGGCGAAGGGGGACTGATGAGCTACTCCATGCCGCGGCCGGCCGCGCACCCGGGCGGAGCCGCGCAGAACGTCCACCCTTACGCGAACGGCGTCGCCGCGCTCGCACTCGCCGCGGCAGGTGCCGCGGCGATCGGGGTCTCGGCGTCCTCCGCGAGCTCGGAAGGCGGCATCTGGACCATCTTCGTCCTCGGTATGGGGCAGGCACTCGTGTTCAGCCTCGCAGGCACCCTGCCGTTGGGCTACCGCGTCGCCTCGGCCATCGCACTGCTCGCTGCGCTCACCACCGCGTTCGTCCCTCATCTGCTGGGCGTGACACCGCTCGGCCCGGTCGCGGCAGTGGCCCTCGCTGCGGCAGGGTCACTGCCGATGTGGGCCGTGGCCATCTGGAGGCTCGCGGTCGCCCGCCGCCCCCTCGCCGACGCGTAGCGAGCCTCGCCGCCTGGTAGTACTCGGGGCGCCTTCGTCTCGTCGTCGTTCGTACTAGCAGCGTTCGCGCTCGCGGCCGGGCCGCCAGACGCTAGCGCTGGGCGAGTACGGGAGGCAGCGATCAGTTGGACTCGGACTTGCCGTGGCGCCAGTAGCCCATGAACGCGACGGCCTTGCGGTCGATGCCGCGCTCGGTGACGAGGTGGCGGCGCAGGCCACGGATGACGGCGGACTCACCGGCGAGCCACGCGTACAGGGGCGCGGCCTCGCGCAGCGGGGTGCCGGTCGCGTGGTCGACCGGGACCTCCCACACGTCGTCGTCGGTGGGGTTGTACGACCACGGGACGTCGCCGAGGTCAGTGTCGGCGGTCCGGACGGCGGGCAGGACGCGCTCGGCGGCGGAGCGGACCGCGGGGTCGAGCAGCGAGCCGTGCGGGGCGCCGTCGCGGCCGAGCCAGTGGATCGTCACGCCTGCGGGTGCGGTCAGGTCGAGCCGGTCGTCGGAGAACGGCATCTCGATGAGGGCCTCGCCGCGCGCGTCGGCGGGCAGGCGCTCGAGGATGTTGGCGATGGCAGGCAGGGCCGTCTCGTCGCCCGCGAGCAGGAACTGCTCGGTGCGCATCGGCGGGATGAAGTCGACGCCGCCGTGCGGGCCGCTCGCGTCCGCGTTCGGGCCGAGGACGACGAGCTCGTCGCCGACCTTCGCGTTCATCGCCCAGCGCGACGCGGGGCCGTGGTCGCCGTGCAGGACGATGTCGACGTCGAGCTCGCGCTGCAGCGGGCGCACCTGGCGGGCGGTGTAGGTGCGCATGGGGTGGCGCTGCTCGTCGGGCAGCTCGCGCCAGCGGCCGTACCAGTCGCCGCTGGCCGTGAGGTCGAGGAGCTCGGCGTAGCCGCACGCCAGCGGGAGGAAGAACTTGATGCGCTGGTCGAAGCCGTTGTCGGCGAACTTGTGCAGGTCGTCGCCGGTGAAGGTGACGCGCAGGAGGCTCGGGCACATGCGGCGGACCTCGCGGACCGTGACCGCGAAGGTGCGGAACGGGCTCGCGGCGGGCGCCTCGGTCTCGATCTGGGTCGCAGTCACCCCTGCACTGTAGGCAGGCAAGCCTTACCTATCAAGGGGCGTCCGGCGGGCCTACGTCACACCCGCGTTCAGGCGACCGTCGTCCCGAAGGTCAGACCCAGCAGGTAGGTGGCCGCGGCGGCCCCCCAGCCGATCGCGAGCTGGCGCAGCGCGCGCTTGGCGGGCGAGGTCCCCGACAGCAGCCCGACGACCGCACCGGTCCCGAGCAGCGCGACCCCGACGAGCCCCGTCGACCAGGCGACCGCGGTCCAGCCGGTCGCGCCCAGCAGGTACGGCAGCACGGGGATGGCCGCCCCCGATGCGAAGAAGCAGAAGCTCGCGACCGCCGCCCCGACAGCGGTGCCGATCGTCTCGTGCTCGTCGGGCTCGTCGACGGCCTCGGAGGACGCGGCGGCCTCGCCAGGATGCGAAGGGGCCGCGGGCTCGTCGGAGCTGAGGTCCGGCAGGACCAGCGCCCTCCCCGCGAGCTCCTCCAGGGAGGTCAGCACCGTGCGGGCGTGCTCCGCGGCGTCCTGCGGCGCCATGCCCCGAGCGCGGTAGACCAGCGCGAGCTCGTTCGCGTCGACGTCGAGGTGCGGCAGCGCGGCACGTGCCTGCGGGCCGGGGCGCGAGGCCTCGAGCAGCTCGCGCTGCGAGCGCACCGAGACGTACTCCCCCGCACCCATCGACAGCGCCCCGGCGAGCAGTCCCGCCAGGCCGGTCAGCAGGACCGTCCCCGAGGCGACCCCGGACGCGCCGATGCCCAGCACGAGCGCCAGGTTCGAGACGAGGCCGTCGTTCGCGCCGAACACGGCCGCGCGGAACGTCCCGGAGATGCGGTTGCGCCCGCGGATCGCCAGGCCGCGCACGACCTCCTCGTGGATGCGCTCGTCGGCGGCCATCCGCGCGGTCGCGTCCACGTCGTCGTCGTACGACGAGCGTGCCTCCGCCCGCTGCGCGAGCGCGAGGACGAAGACCGAACCGAACCGGCGCGCGAGCCAGCCGAGCACACGCGTGCGGAAGTCCCCGCGCAGGGGCTTGCCCACGTCGTCGCCCAGCAGGTCCAGCCAGTGCTGCTCGTGGCGGCGCTCGGCCTCGGCGAGCGCGAGCAGGATGTCGCGCTCCTCACCGCTGCGGCGCGACGCGAGGTCGCGGTACGCGGCGGCCTCGGCGCGCTCGTCGGCCAGGTACTGACGCCACCGCCGCACCTGGGAACGCGTGGGCGGGGTCGGGGTCGTCACGCCGCCATCGTGCCAGGCGGGCATCGGACATTCCGGTCACGAGCGCGAGTTCGCCGAGCCGAATCCACCGTTCCGGAGGGCCCCGCGGTTCCGCCGCGCCGCGGAGGTCGCGCGCCACTAGCATCCGCCTGGTGAGGAAGATCCGGGTGTTCGCGGGGCAGGCGGGTCGCAGCTTCGCGGCAGGGATGTGCGACTACCTCCAGGTCCCGCTGAGCGGGTCACGGCTGCAGCGGTTCGCCAACGACTGCCTGCAGGTCCAGCTCCTGGCGAACTGCCGCGAGCGGGACGTGTTCCTGGTGCAGCCGATCGTCGCGCCCGTGCAGGAGAACCTCATGGAGCTCCTGCTGATGATCGACGCGGCACGCGGCGCCTCCGCCAAGCGGATCACCGCGGTCATGCCGCACTTCGCCTACGCGCGCTCCGACAAGAAGGACGCGCCGCGCATCTCGATCGGCGGCCGGCTCGTCGCGGACCTGCTGACCACGGCCGGCGTGGACCGGATCCTGACGATGTCCCTGCACGCCCCGCAGGTGCACGCGTTCTTCCGCGTCCCGACCGACCAGCTGCACGCGCTGCACGAGCTCGCGACGCATTTCTCGCTGCAGGACCTGTCCCGCACGACGGTCGTCTCCCCCGACCTCGGCAACGCCAAGACCGCGACGCTGTTCGCGAAGATGCTCGGCACGCCCGTGGCCGCGGGGTCCAAGGAACGGCTCGACGGGGACGCGGTGACCATCTCGACGATCATCGGCGACGTCGCGGGCCGCGACGTGATCGTCCTGGATGACGAGATCGCCAACGGCAGCACGATCCTGGCGATCGTCCGCCTGCTCGAGGACGCCGGTGCGCGACGCATCCAGGTGGCCTGCACGCACGGGTTGTTCTCGCACGGCGCGCTCGACCGCATCACCGCGTCAGGCCGTGTCTCCGGGGTGGTCTGCACGGACACCGTCCCGCACGACGACCTCGCCGACGACGACCGCGTGACCGTGCTGGGGGTCGCGCCCGCGTTCGCGGAGGCCGTGCGCCGGATCCACTCCGGGGAGTCCGTGAGCGCGCTGTTCGCGCACGACGGGGACTGACCTCCTCGGGGTGGGCCCGGCCGTCAGCGCCAGGGCGGCGTCGGGACCGTGACGGTGCGGCCGGTGTCCGCGGCCTCCTCCATCGCCAGCGCGACGCGGTGGTCGTGGCAGCCGTCCGCGAGCGGGTAGGGCTCCGGGCCGCCGTCGTGCAGCCACGACGAGCACGCCGCGAGCAGGTGCGCGACCGCGAGCTCGTCGTCGGCGAACCGCGACCCGAGGAACGGGTTCCGGTACAGCACCCGCTCGCCCAGGCTCAGGTGCTCCAGGTCGAACCCGTCGAGGTTCTGCTCGCGCCCGCTCACCCGCCGTTCGATCGAGCTGGTCAGCACCGTGCGCTCGCCCGCGAACCACGTGACGTCGTCGCCGACGATCTCGCCGTGCGACCCGCGCACGACGATCCGGTTGGTGCGCAGCGGGTTGTGCCACTGGTTGTCCGTGAAGTCGTACGTGCCGGAGCGGCCGCCGCCGAAGTCGAGCGTCGCGATGAGCGTGCGGGCGTCGCGCGGCTGCGTCTCGCCGGTCCAGCCGTCGCGCGCGAGGGGCTCGAGCAGCGGCGCGGTGAACCGGTGGGCGCGCACGACGACCTCGTCGCGGCCGGCGTCGAGCAGGTGACGGATGAGACCGACCGCGTGGTACAGATGCGTGGACGATATCTGTACGCTCGTCGCCGCACCGATCAGCCCGGCGTCGACCACGGCGCGACGCGCCTGGTGCGCGGGCATGAACGGGCTGTGCTCGGCCACCTGCACGAGCCCCGAGGCGCCCACGTCGGCCCACAGCCGCTCAAGCCCCTCGACGTCCGGCGCGGGTGGCGTCTCGGCCAGCACCGGGACGCCCGCGGCGACGAGCTCGCGCGTCGCCTCCGGCGTGACGGGCCACGGCACGGACACCACGACGATGTCGGGCCGGTCCGGGCCCGCGACGAGCTCGGCGATCGAGCGGACCGTCGGCACGCCCCACTCGGCCTCGACGTGCGCGCCGCGCTCCGCCGACCGCGTCACGACTCCCGTGCACGCGAACCGCTCCGGCAGCGCCCGCGCCGCCCGCGCGAAGAACTCCGCGCGCCACCCGCTCCCCACGATCCCGAACCGCAGCTGCGCCATCGCGACCTCCTCGTCGCCTGCGACCCTAACCGTGTCCCCGCTTCCTCCACAGACCGGCCCCGCTACCCGCGCCCACGCGCTACGTTCCGGAGAGGCCGGCTCGCGCGCATCGGGGGCGCGGCGCAGGTCCGGAGCGCAGGGGGTGCACGACCGATGACGACCGTCGTCGACCACACGGCAGCAGACGCACCGCCGCACGCCTCCGGACTCGGCAACAGACGCGTCCCGGCGCTCGTCGCGACCGCAGGAATCGCGCTCGTGCTCGCCGCCCTGACTGCGTGGCTCGCCATCGGCCTGCGCCCGCACCTGTCGACCGGGCCGACCTGGGACGTCGACCGCGAGGCGCTCGAGGACACCGACCCGATGGGCGCGCTTCAGACGTCGTACGTCGTGGACCCGAGCGACGGCGCCTGGGACGGGCTCTGGTCGTTCTCCAACGAAGGTCCGGTGCCAGTCACGGTCCGGATCCATCCGACAGGTCCGAGTCCCGTGCTCCACGACTACGCCCTCGTGCCGCTGCCACCGCCGGGCGCCGGTGATCCACCCCATCGGGAGACCGTCGACTCGCTGACCGTGGCCCCCGGTCGCGCGTTCGGCGTGAGCATCCGGTTCGGGATGGGCTGCGCCGACTACTCGGATGCCGCCCTCGGCCTGGATCGCATCGAGCTCGACGTCACCACGTGGGGCCTGACGCGCACCGTCGAGGCCGGCGGCGACTTCAGGGTCCTCGTGATGACCGAGGACGGGTACGTCGCCGGTCCGGACTGCAGGGGGACGCCATGACCGCGCCGAGCCTCCCCGGCTCCCTCGCGGCGCAGGACGCGCCCGTGACAGGTCAGGAGCCGCGCACCCCAGGGCGGCAGCGGTGGCCGTGGTGGGCCGCAGGCGGTGTCGTCGCGCTCGTCGTGGGCGCCTGGCTCGTCGTCGGGCTGAACCCGACGCTGTCGTCGAGCTACACCGGGGCCGCAGATCCCGACGCGCTCGAGGAACCCTTCGGGTTCGGGCTGTTCGGCCCCGACGAGTCGACGGTCGTCGACCCGTCGGACGGCACCTACGACGGCGTGTGGAGCTTCCGCAACGACGGACGCGTCCCGGTCGACGTGCGGCTCGCCGCCTTCGAGCCGAGCACCTACGAGTGGCGCGCGCACCTGTTCAGCCTGCCGGACGACGGCAGCGTGACCGACGAGATCATCGACCGCGCGGCCGACGTCCTGACGGTCGGTCCCGGCGAGTCGTTCGGCGTGCAGTTCGCGCTCGGGTTCGGGTGCGCCGAGTTCGCGGGAGGCAGCGGCACGGGGATCGACTCGTTGCGCCTCGACGTGACCACGCTCGGCCTCACCCGCACGGTCGACGTCCCGGGTGGCTCCTCGGTCGCCATCATGACCGAGAAGTCGCATCACCCGTTCGCGGAGTGCGACGGCTCCTGATCAGGACACACCGCGCGCGTCCTGGCACGTCGGGGCGCGGCGTGGCAGCGTGCTCGCGTCGGTCCGGTCACCCGACGAGGAGGTCTCGGTGAACGTCGTCGTCGCGCTGTTCCGGTTCTTCATGGTCTACCTGGCGCTCATGGGCACGCGGGAGATCTGGCGGGACGGCCAGGTCGACGACCTGCTCTACTTCACCAACCAGTCGGGGATCCTGCTGGCGGTCGTGATGACGTGGGCCGGGATCGCCTCGCTGCTGCGCAAGCGGCAGCCGCCCGCCTGGTTCAAGGGCGGCGTGACGCTGTTCCTCGCGATCACCGGCCTCGTCGCGTACTTCGTCCTCGACCCCGAGGCGGCAGGCACGCCGGACCTCACGATCGGGCTCACGTCCGGCCAGATCGAGCACCAGCTCAACCCGGTGCTCGCGTTCCTCGACTTCCTGCTGCTCGACCCGCACCGCCGCATGCGCTGGCGATACGCGTGGTGGTGGCTGACGTACCTGCTCGCGTACGTCACGTTCACGACGATCCGCGGGACGGTCTGGGACCTCGGTTACCCGTACGGGTTCATCGACCTCGACGCGCACGGCTGGGGCGGGCTGCTGCTCAACGTGCTGATCTACGGCACCGGCTTCTACCTGCTGGGTCTGCTGATCGTCCTGATCGACCGCCGCATGCCTCGTCGGGCACGGCTCGGCACACCGGTCGCAGGCTCGTCCTGACCGGGCCCGAATCGGTCCGCGGGCCGCTCGCGGGCCGAGAAGCACAGACAGCTCCCAGGTTCGTCGCGTACCGTGCCGGGGGCGCCGCCACCGCGGCCCCTGCCCCAACCCCCGGAGTCCACCGTGCAGTCGATCGTGCGCCGCACGACCACCCGCCGTCTCGCAGCCGCCGCTCTCGCAGCGTCCCTCGCCCTCGCGCTCACCGCGTGCGGCGGGGACGACTCGGACGGCAAGCCGAGCGCCACGGCGACCGCCACGTCGACGGCTGACGCCGACCCGAGCGCGAGCGCGGAGCCCACGGCGAGCGCCGAGGACATCGCCGCGCTCGAGAAGGTCACCATCGACGGTGAGCCCGGGACGCAGCCGACGATCACGCTGCCCAGCGCGCCGTTCAGCGTCTCGGCCGCCGTCGCGCGCGTCGCGACCGACGGTGACGGCGAGGCCCTCGGAGCCGGCGACACGGTCGAGATCCAGCTGACCGCCGTCAACGGCGAGGACGGCAAGGTCATCGGCAGCACGTACGCCGACGAGGCCACGGGCACGTGGACGGTCAAGGACGACGGCAGCGGCATCCCCGCGCTCGACGAGGTCCTGCTCACCACGAAGGTCGGCGCGCAGGTGCTGTTCGCTCTCGCCTCCGACGGCGTGACGCAGGTCTACGTGCTCGAGCCGGTCGCGAAGATCCCGACGCGCGCCGAGGGCACCGCGGTCGCCCCCGTCGAGGGCCTGCCGACCGTCACGCTCGCCGACGACGGCACCCCCACGGTCAAGGCCGCCACGGGCGACGCCCCGACCACGCTGACCGTCCAGCCGCTCATCGAGGGCTCCGGCAAGGAGGTCGAGGCGGGCGACAACGTCCTCGTGCACTACTCCGGCGTCCTGTGGGACGGCACCCCGTTCGACGACAGCTGGAGCCGCGGCGCGCCGTTCCAGGTGAGCTCGATCGGCCAGGCGCAGGTCATCGACGGCTGGAACGAGGGCCTCGTCGGGCAGAAGGTCGGCAGCCAGGTGCTGCTCGTCGTCCCGCCGGACAAGGGCTACGGCGACAAGGAGAGCGGCTCGATCCCCGCCAACTCCACGCTGGTGTTCGTCGTCGACATCCTCTGGGCCTCCTGACCCCGGGCTGGCACCTCCGACCGCACCCCCGGTCCCCAGGACTCTCGTCCTGACGGGACCGGGGGTGCGTCGTTAGTGTGGGCCGCAGGTCGCCGACGATCGCCGTGGGAACCACCCTCGTACCCGCCTGGCGGCCGGGGAGACGAGCATGGACCAGGCAACGACGCCCAGGATCCGCACCGTGGCCCTGGTGGGCGCCGCCGGAGCGGGCAAGACCACCCTCACCGAGGCGCTCCTGCACCGCGCCGGCGTGATCGCACGCCCGGGCAAGGTCGAGGACGGCTCGACCGTGAGCGACCACGAGCCCGAGGAGATCGCGCACGGGATCTCGCTGACGCTCTCGTCGGCGCCGTTCACGTGGAAGGCCCCGGACGGCCTGAGCTACGACGTGACGCTGCTCGACACCCCCGGCTCGGCGGACTTCGCGGGGGCCGTGGACGCGGCACTGGCCGTGGCGGACCTCGCGGTCGTCGTGGTGAGCGCGGTCGACGGCGTGCAGGCCGGGACGCACGTCGCCTGGCGGCTCGCGGCCGAGGCCGGGGTTCCGCGGCTCGTCGTCGTCACCAAGGAGGACAAGGCGCGCGCGGACTACCACCACGTGCTCGACGACCTGCGCACCGAGCTCGGGGACGGGTTCGTGCCGCTCGAGCTGCCGCTCGGCGAGGAGCACGCGTTCCACGGTGTCGCGGACCTGCTCTCCCAGGAAGGGCTCGAGTACTCAGCCGACGGTCGCCACAGCACGGGCGCGCTGCCCGACGACGTGGCCGACGAGGAGCACCGCCTGCACGACGAGGTCGTCGAGGAGATCGTGTCGCACGACGACGACGCGCTCGAGCGGTACCTCGGCGGCGACGAGCCGAGCGCGCCCGAGCTCGAGCGGTCGCTCGCGCACGAGGTGCGCGACCTCGAGGCGTTCCCCGTGCTCGTCGTCTCGGGTGTGACGGGCGTCGGCGTGGACCGGCTCCCCG
>NZ_LFKW01000103.1:51731-52880 GCF_001040865.1 Cellulomonas sp. A375-1
TCAACACCGCGACCCGCACCGAGGAGCGCGTGCCCGGCCTGTTCCGCCTGCGCGGCAAGGAGCACCTGCCGCTGGACGCGGCGCCCGCGGGGCAGGTGGTGGCCGTCGCGAAGCTGACGGGTACGCCCAGCGGCTCGCTGCTGGCGGACAGGTCCGGACCGGGCGCCGCGATGTCGGCGCCCGCGCTGCGTCCGCGCCCGCCCGTCTACGGGCTGGTCCTGTCGCCGGTCACGCAGTCCGACGACGACCGCCTCTCCGCGGCGCTCGCGCGCCTGGTCGCCGAGGACCCGACGCTCGTCGTCGACCGCTCGTCGGACCGGACGATCCTGCGCGGGCTGGGCGACACCCACCTGGCCGTCGCGCTCGAGCGCCTCTCGCGCGTGTTCGGCGTCAACGTCACCACCTCGCCCGTGCCCGTCGCCTACCGGGAGACGATCCGGCGCAAGGTCGAGGCCGAGGGGAAGATCAAGAAGCAGTCGGGCGGGCACGGGCAGTTCGCGGTCGCGAACCTGCGGGTCGGGCCCGCACCGCACGGCGCCGGGCTCGAGTTCGTGGACTCCGTGGTGGGCGGCGCGATCCCGCGCAACTACCTGTCCGCGGTCGAGAAGGGGGTCGTCGAGGCGATGGCGCACGGCGGTCCGCACGGGCACCCGGTGGTGGACCTGCGCGTCGAGGTCTACGACGGCAAGTCGCACTCGGTGGACTCGTCCGACATGGCGTTCCGCACCGCGGCCGCCAACGGAGTGCGTGAGGCGCTGGCCGCGGCGGGGACCGTGGTGCTCGAGCCCATCGACCACGTCGCGGTGACCGTGCCGTCGTCGGTGCAGGGCGACGTGATGGGCGACCTGTCCGGGCGTCGGGGGCGGATCACCGCCTCGACCGCGCTCGACGACGGGACGGTCGTGATCGAGGCGGACGTGCCGCAGTCCGAGCTCACGCGGTACGTGCTCGACCTGCGCTCACTCACGGGCGGCCGCGCCGAGCTCGTGGTCTCGCCGAGCACCTACGAGATCTGCCCCGACCACCTCGTGACGAGCTGACGCCCCCGCAGGCACCCGCGGGGGCGTCGGTGGGACGGTTCGCGGGGCGGGGGGGGGGGGGCCCCCCCCCCCCCCCCCCCCGCCCCCCCCCCCCCCCCCCCCCCCCCGC
>NZ_LFKW01000103.1:52924-61824 GCF_001040865.1 Cellulomonas sp. A375-1
AGCGCACGCATCCGCGCCGCCCGGATCGCGGGCCACAGGGCCGCGACGACGCCCACGACGACGGCCAGCGCCACCATCGTCCCGAGCCCGCCCCACGGCACGACGAGCTGGTCGAGCCCCTCGTCGGCGTAGACGGTCGGCAGTGCGGACGCGAGCCCCACGCCGACGACGAGCCCGAGGACCGTCCCGAACAACGCCGTCAGCACCGACTCGACGGTGACGGTCCCCGCGAGCTGCGTCCGGCCGAGCCCGACGGCTCGCAGCAGCCCGATCTCACGGGTCCGCTCGATCACCGACAGCGCGAGCGTGTTGACGATGCCCAGCACCGCGATCACGAGGGACAGCCCGAGCAGCGCGTACAGGATCACCAGGAGCTGGTCGACCTGGCCGGCCATCTCGTCGACGAACTCGTCACGGTCCTGGACCGAGACGACCACGTACGGCGCGACGGCCGACGTGACCGCGGCGCGCAGGTCCGCCTGCGAGACGCCCGATGCCGCGTCCAGGGTCACCGTGTCGATGACCTGGGCCTCGCCCGGCGCGAGCTCGTCGAGCACCGCGGGCGTGACGACCACCGACGAGCCGATGATCTGGCTCTCGAACAAGGCCCCGACCCGCAGGTCGCGCGTGCCCGTCGCGGTGGTCACGGTGACCGTGTCGCCCACCGCCCAGTCGTCACCGGCGAAGTCGGTGTTGAGCAGCGCGGTGTCGTCGGCGAGGTCGTCGGTCGAGCCTGCCGTGACGTCGACCAGGAGCGTCGAACCCAGCACCCCGGGCTCGAGCGACACGACGCCGCCGGAGTCCTGCGGCGTGGGCGCGACACCCGGCGAGGGCGAGACGCCCGCGTAGCTGAACGCGAGCTCGGCGACCTTGCCCACCTCGGGCAGGTCCCGGACGTCGTCGACCGCGCCCTGCGGGATCGCGAACGTCGCGGACTGCAGGATCAGGTCGGCGTTGGTCGAGCTCTCCACGACGCTCGACAGCGACGCGGTCGCCGACGCCGCGATCACCGAGACCGCCCCGACCAGCGCCATGCCGATCGTCAGCGCACCCGCGGTGTTGGCGGTGCGGCGCGGGTTGCGGACCACGTTGCCGCGCGCGAGCCGACCGACCGGCTTGAGCAGCGCCACGAACGGCGCGGCCAGGAAGCGCATCGCGGACCGCGCGAGCATCGGCGAGGCGACCAGCACCCCGACGAGCACGAGCGTCGCCCCGAGGCCGAGCAGCGCGTCGGCGAAGTCCGCCTCCGCCTTGATCGCCGCGGCGACCACGCTCGCAGCGCCGGCCGCCGCGACCGCGACACCGAGCACGCCGCGCAGCCGCAGCGAGCGCTCGTGCACCGTGATGTCGCCACGCATCGCCTCGACGGGTGCGACGAGCGCCGCGGTGCGCGCCGGGAACGCGGCCGCCACGGCCGAGACCAGGGTGCCGAGCACGAGGCAGCCGACGACCGTCGTCGTGCTGAGCGGGATGTCCTTCGCGAGGTCCATGCCCATGCCCGAGAGCGCGACGCGCACGAGCTGCACGAGCCCCAGCCCGCCGAGCACACCGAGCGCGGAGCCGACGAGCCCGACGACCGCCGCCTGCCCGACGACGACCGAGAACACCTGTGTCGGCGACGCCCCCACGGCGCGCAGCAGGGCGAACTCGCGCACCCGCTGGCGGACCGACATCGCGAACGTGTTCGCGATGATGAACGCGCCGACGAACAGCGCGATCACCGCGAAGATCAGCAGGAACGTCGTGACGAAGCCGAGCATCTCGCCGATGTCCGACTGCAGCGCCTCGCGCATCTGCGAGCCCTCGACCGCCGACGCGTCGCTGCCCCCGTCGAGGCCCGGCAGCGCCGCGGCCAGCGTCTGGGTGAGCGCGGACTCGGTCACGCCCTCGTCGCCGAAGACGGCGATCTGCGCGACGTTCCCGTCCGGCGCGAACGCGGCCTGCGCGGTGGCGGGGTCGAGGAGCACGATCGTCGCGCCAGCCATGGGGCCACCCGCGTCGACCTCGCCGACGACCGTCACCTGTCGGACCTCGCCACCGATCACGAGGTTCGTCTCGTCGCCCAGGGCGAGCCCGGACGACTCGAGCGTCGCGATCTCGAGCGCGACCTCGTCGGGCCCGGACGGCATCGCGCCGTCGACGAGCGTCAGGCCGGGGTCGCGCTCGTCGTAGCTCAGGCCGAACGACGGCGCCTGCGTGGACTGGACGGCGGTGCCGTCGGCACCGACGAGGACGACCATGCCCGACACGTCCGGCAGCGCGATCTGCACGCCGTCCAGGCCGTCGAGCTCGTCGGCCAGCGCGATCGGGACCGGGTTGCGGGTCTCGCCGACGCTGAAGCCGGCGTCGCCGCCCGCGACCTGCGTCGCGCCGCGCACGTACGCGTCGGCGGGAGCGGACGCGTCGACGATCCCGTCGAACGTGCTGGACATCATGGTGCGCAGGCTGAACGTGCCCGCGACGAACGCGACCCCCAGCGCCACGGCGAGGATCGACAGCAGGAACCGGACCGCGTGCGCCCGGACCCCGCGGAGCGTGACGCGCAGCATCAGCGCACCTGCGCGGGCGTGGCGTCCAGCAGGGCGGACGGGGCCGAGTCGGCGCCGGCCTCGACGCGACGCGTCAGGGCACCGAGGCGCTCGAGGACCGTGTCGGGCGTCGGGTCGCGCAGCTCGTCGACGATCCGGCCGTCGGCCAGGAACAGGACGCGGTCGGCGTAGGACGCCGCGGTCGGGTCGTGCGTGACCATGACGACCGACTGCCCGAGCTCGTCGACGCTGCGACGCAGGAAGCCGAGCACGTCGCGCGCGGACGTCGAGTCGAGGTTGCCGGTCGGCTCGTCGGCGAAGACCACCGCGGGCCGCGTGACGAGCGCACGGGCGCACGCGACGCGCTGCTGCTGCCCGCCGGACAGCTCCGCGGGCTTGTGCGACAGGCGGTCCTGCAGGCCCACCGCGCGCACCACGGCGTCGAGGTGGTCCTTGTCGACCGAGCGCCGCGCGATGTCGAGCGGCAGCAGGATGTTCTCGAGCGCGGTGAGCGTGGGGACCAGGTTGAAGGCCTGGAAGACGAAGCCGAGACGGTCGCGGCGCAGCTTGGTCAGGCCGCGCTCGGACATGGCGGAGACGGTCTCGCCGTCGACGGTCACGGTGCCGGCGGTCGGGCGGTCGAGGCCCGCCATGCAGTGCATGAGGGTCGACTTGCCGGAGCCCGAGGGGCCCATCGTCGCGGTCAGGCGACCGCGCTCGAAGTCGACGTCGATGCCCGCGAGGGCGTGGACTGCGGTGTCTCCGCGGCCGTAGGTCTTGACGAGGCCGCGCGCGGAGGCGATCACGGCAGCAGGGTCCGGGGTAGTGGTCGGCGTGTTCACGTGACTGATCCTTGCCCTCCCCGCCCACAGAAGCGATCGGGTTTCCCCCCGGATCCGACCCTGAGAGTGGTGGGGGTGGCCTCAGGGTGCCCCTCATGGACGAACGTCCTGGTCAGCGCGCTCCGGGCACGTCCGAGCGCTCGCGGCGGCGCTCGCCGGCGGCATCCCGCGGCGGCGCTTCGGCACGACCCGGGCACCCCCGGGCGGCCAGGCAGCCGTCGGTGCCGAGCACTACGGTGGCGGCATGGCCCGCTACCTCGACGTGCACCCGCACGACCCGCAGCCGCGTCTCGTCGCCCAGGCGGTCGCGGTGCTACGGGACGGCGGCGTCATCGCGTACCCCACGGACTCGTGCTACGCGCTGGGTACGACGATGGGCTCGCACGACGGCGCGGACCGCATCCGCCGCCTGCGCCACCTGGACGACAAGCACCACTTCACGCTCGTGTGCGCCGACTTCGCCCAGCTCGGTCAGCTCGTGCACCTCGACAACGCGGCGTTCCGCGCGATCAAGGCCGCGACCCCGGGCCCGTACACGTTCATCCTGCAGGCGACCCCCGAGGTGCCGCGCCGCCTCGCGCACGCCAAGAAGCGCTCGGTCGGGGTGCGCATCCCCGACCACCCCGTCGCGGCCGCGATCGTGCGCGAGCTCGGCGAACCCCTCCTGTCGTCGTCCCTGCTCATGCCGGGCCACGACTGGCCGCTGACCGAGGGTTGGCAGATCCGCGAGGAGCTCGACCACGAGCTCGACGCGGTCGTCGACGCGGGCGACTGCGGGACGACGCCGACCACGGTGGTCGACTGGACCTCGGGCGCGCCCGAGGTGGTCCGCGTGGGTGCGGGAGACCCCGACCGGTTCCAGTGAGCGGCCCGCGTCACCGGTCCGACGAGCCCGCCCCGCCCCCGGGTGCGCGGGGCCCGGCTGCGCGCGGTCCTGGTGCGCCGACGACGATCCCGCCCGGCGACCCCGACGCCGCGCACTCACCGGCACTGGCCTCGCTCGACGCCGACGTCGTGGAGTGCCGGCGCTGCCCGCGGCTCGTCGCGTGGCGCGAGCAGGTGGGGCGGGAGCGCCGCGCCGCGTTCCGCGACGAGACCTACTGGGCGCGTCCGGTCCCGGGCTTCGGTGACGCGGCCGCGCGCATCCTCGTCGTCGGGCTCGCGCCCGCCGCGCACGGCGCCAACCGGACCGGCCGCATGTTCACCGGCGACCGCTCGGGCGACTTCCTGTTCGCCGCGATGCACCGCGTCGGGCTCGCGAACCAGCCCACGTCCGTCTCCGCCGACGACGGGCTGCGCCTGACCGGCATCCGCGCGACCGCGCCCGTGCGGTGCGCGCCGCCCGCGAACAAGCCCACGCCCGACGAGCGCCGCGCGTGCGCGCCGTTCCTCGCACGCGAGCTCGAGATCGTCGACCCGCGCGTCGCCGTGGTGCTCGGCGCGTTCGGCTGGGCCGCGCTGCTCGACACCCTGCGCGACCTGGGATGGGCCGTGCCGCGGCCCGCACCCCGGTTCGGGCACGGCGCCGAGGTCGTGGTGCACCGCGGGCCACGCACGCTCACCCTGCTCGGGTGCTTCCACGTGAGCCAGCAGAACACCTTCACCGGCCGCCTCACGCCGGACATGCTCGACGACGTGCTGCGCCGCGCGCAGGCCCTCGCGCGCGACTGACACCGCGGGCCGCGGGCGTCGGCGGGTGTCGGCGGGCGCGGATGCCGGGGGCGGGCGCGCGGTGCGGGTGTCGGTGGCCTGGTGCAGGGTGGCCGCATGGAGATCTCCTTCGTCGCAGGCTTCGGCCCGATCACGCGCGACGCCGACGCCGCCCGCACGTTCTGGTCCGAGGGCGGGCTGGGCATCCCGCTCGAGGAGCCCGCGCCCGGGTACCTGACCAACGACACGCTCCAGGGCGTCAAGGCCTTCGCGCTGTGGCCGCTCGCGCAGGCCGCCGAGTCGACGTTCGGCACGCCGCAGTGGCCCGAGTCGCACCCCGTCCCGCAGGCGTGGCTCGAGCTCGACGTCGCCACGCACGAGGCAGTGGCCGAGGCCGCCGCCGAGCTCGTCGGGCTCGGGCACCGGCTCCTGCGCGAGGCCCATCTCGAGCCGTGGGGCCAGACCACCGCGCGCCTGCAGAGCCCCGAGGGCCTGCTCGTCGGGATCTCCCACACCCCGTGGATGCACGTCGAAGGCGCCGAGGACGCCGCGGCGGAGGAGTACACGGGCCACGCCTGACGCCGGGCCGCCGGTGCCGGGGCGGATGCCGGCCCGTCGGAGACGGGCGCTCGACCACGGCTCCGTGCGGGTCCGGCGGGTGCGGTGCCCGCCCTCGTCGGACGGGCACCGCACCGCTCGTCAGTGCTCGCGCAGGACCTCGGCGACGAACGCGGCCGAGCGCGTGCGCAGACCCTCGATGCGGTTCGCGACCATCTGCGCCCGCACCTCCTCGATCGCCGAGCCGGCCTCGGTCCGCGTCGGAGGACGGCGCACGTTGGCCGAGCACAGGAAGTGCGTGCAGATGAGCGTGCCGATGGTGTTGCCGCGGCGGCCGGACGCGCCCGCTCGTCGTGCGACGTAGAGGCTCACGTCGTCGGTCACGACGACGTCCTCGCACCACGCGCACACCGCGCGGCGTCGGATGCGCTCCTTGGCGTCGGTCGAGCGGAGCAGCACGCCCGTGGGCGTGCCGTCCACGGGGACGACCGCGTACGCCACGAGCGGCGCCTTGCGGTCACGCCACCCGAGGTAGTCGAGGCGCTCCCAGTCGAGCGTGTCGAGCACGGGGAGCACCGCCTGCGCGGCCTCGCGTCGGCTCGCGTTCACGAAGGACGCGCGGATCTGCTTGTCGGTCAGGGGTTCCATGAGTCGTGGTTCTCCGGGGTTCGAGGTCTCCGCCGGGCGCGCGTGGACGGCGACGGTCGTCCGTCGTCGATCGTGCGGCGCGCGTGGGCTGGTCGCGACGGCGCGGCCCGCGGGCCTGGCCGGTGCGTCCCGCCCGTCGGCGGAGGAGGGCGGTGAAGTGGTCGATCGTGTCGTCGGACCGGTCCTCGCGCTCGTGGCGCACCGGATCAGGTGCGGCCCCGCCCGGCGGGCGGTGCGCGGGACGTCGCTCACCCGTCCGGGACGTGCCCGGTCATGCCTCGCGCAGCGGCGGGGCGGTGTGTCCGGGGGGCGGGGTGTGCGGTGGACTCAGACGCGGCGCGCGGCGCGGCCTGAGCAGGCCGCAACGGCCACCCCACAACCTGCGATGCGATGCATCCGCGCTCTCCTCGTCCGTCTCTGATCCGTGCACCCCGGTGCCCGGTCGCGCTCTGCGGCGCCCGGCTGCCTCGAGCAGCCACCGTCCATTGTGCCTCAGCCTCCCGCCTTCGCCCTCGGGACCGTCCGCGAGGTCGACGATCCCGCGCTCACGCCGCGCGCGCCGCGGCTGCGTGGACGGCACCTGTGGGCTCCCTGCCGAGGGCGGGAATCGACGACGCGGCGCGGTCGTTCCCCCATGCATGACGTTGACTGGCGAGTACGTCCCGAGCACGTCGGCCCAGACCCGCAACCAGGTCGAGCTGTACGAGGCCAGCGGGGGAACCAAGGGCACCACCATGCGGGGCCGGCCCGTCGTGATCCTCACGACCGTCGGGGCCTCGTCGGGCAAGCTGCGCAAGACCGCGCTGATGCGGGTCGAGCACGAGGGCCGGTACGCGATCGTCGCCTCGCTGGGCGGTGCTCCGCAGCACCCGTCCTGGTACCACAACGTCGTCGCGCACCCGCTCGTCGACCTCCAGGACGGCCCGACGGTGCGCAGCTACGTAGCCCACGAGGCCACCGGAGCGGAGCGCGACGAGTGGTGGGCGCGCGCGGTCGCGACCTGGCCGGACTACGACGAGTACGTCACGCGCACCACCCGCACGATCCCGCTCTTCGTCCTCACCCCCACCCCCTGACCCCCGACCCAGCGCCTGCTCAGGCATCTCGACCTCATACCCGGAGCAGCCACTGGCTCACCGCCACGAGACGACGCGACGCAGCGGTTGCTCAGGCAATCGGCCGGGGAGGCCGGAGCGAAGGCTGGGTGGTGGCCTCGGGCGCCGGGTGCGGTCTGCCCAGGAGCGGTCAGCCGAGGAGGGTCAGCCCAGGAGGAGGTGCCAGCCGCCGACGCCGATGACGCCCGCGACGAGCGGTGCGGCGACCGGCACCCAGCCGTACCGCCAGTCCGAGCTCCCCTTGTGCTTGAGCGGCAGCAGGGCGTGCACGATGCGCGGCCCGAGGTCACGCGCGGGGTTGAGCGCCGGACCGGTCGGCCCGCCGAGGCCCGCGACCAGGCCCCAGACCAAGAACCCGAGCGCCAGGTGCGCGGTGCCGGGCTCGTTCGCGGTCAGCGGCGAGTGCGTGATGGCCAGCGCGCACGAGAACAGGACCACCGAGCCCAGCAGCTCGTTCGCGAACCCGTTGAGGCGTGACTTGGCTGCGTTGACCGTCGAGAACGTGGCCAAGATGTCGTCAGGGTCCTCGGTGCGGTCGTAGTAGGGCTTGTGGGTCGCGACGATCGCGAGCTGGCCGGCCATCGCGCCCAGCAGCTGCGCGACGATGTACGGCGCCACCTCCGCCCACGGGAACAGCCCCCAGGTCGCGAGCCCGAGCGTGAACGCCGGGTTGATGTGGTTGCCGCTGATCCCGCCGAACATCAGCGCGGGGATCATCACACCGAAGCCGTAGCCCATCGCGATGAGCGACCACCCGCCGCGGTAGCCCTTCGACCCCTTGAGGTGCACGTTCGCCACGGTGCCGTTGCCCAGGATGATCAGGATCGCGGTCCCGATGAACTCGCAGGCCAGGCGCGTGGTGAGGTCGAACGACGGATCCATGCGCCAACTCTGACAGCGGTGGTTGCCCCTCCGGCGTAGCCACGCCCGCGACACCCCGGCTCACCGCCCGCCCGCCCTGCCCGTCTCATCGGCCGGACACTGACCCGACCCCAGCCCTCGTCCCCGCCCCCCTCGTCCCCACCCACCGACCCCCACACCCCCACACCCCACCGACCCGACGACCCTGATACCGACCACCCACCCCGACCACGCCCCCCAGCACCCGCTGCTCCGGCCCGCCGCCCGCCAACCGCGAGCAACCACTGGCTCACGCACAAGACCCGAGACGAACCAGCGGTCGCTCCGGGCTCAAGGAGCCAAGACCTGAGCAACCACTGGGTCGCGCAGGGCATCGAACGCGACCCAGCACCTGCTCCGGGCTCGCGGACTCAGAGCCTGAGCAACCGCTGGGTCGAGCACGAGACCCGCACGAACCAGCACCTGCTCAGGCCTCAAGGACTCAGAGCCTGAGCAGTCGCTGGGTCGAGGTCGGGGTGGGCACGGGGTGGAGGGGCGCCATGAGGGGCGGGAGGTGGGGACTGGTCGTGACGTGGGGCGGGGGGTGGGGACTGGTCGTGACGTGGGGCGGAGGGTGGGGACTGGTCGTGGGGCGGGCGGTGCGGGTCGGTGGGGGCGTGGGGTGAGCCGGTGGTGGGTGGGGTGGGTCGTGGTGGTCG
>NZ_LFKW01000103.1:61876-65102 GCF_001040865.1 Cellulomonas sp. A375-1
GGCCAGCGCGCGGTACCCCGTCACGGCCGCGGACCTCGCGGCGGGGCGGTCGGCGCTGGCTGCGCTCGCGGGGCCAGATCAGCGCCCGGCCGCGGCAGACGGATCGGCGGTGCCGGACGGGTCGGGGGTGGCGGACGGTTCGTCGTACGAGCGCGAGCAGTTCGGGACGGCATGGGCGGACGTCGATCGCAACGGGTGCGACACGCGCAACGACGTACTGCGCCGCGACCTGACGGCCACCACGATCGACGCCGACGGCTGCACGGTGCTGACCGGCGTCCTCGCCGACCCGTACACGGGGCGCCGCATCGTGTTCGCGCGGGGCAAGGGCTCGGCGCTGGTGCAGATCGACCACGTGGTCGCGCTCGCCGCGGCGTGGTCGTCGGGAGCGGCGTCGTGGGACCGGCGCACACGCGAGGCGTTCGCGAACGACCCCGCCAACCTGCTCGCCGTCGACGGGCCAGCGAACCAGGACAAGGGCGCGTCCGACGCCGCCGCCTGGCTCCCGCCCGATCCCGGCTTCGCGTGCGTCTACGCGCTCCGCCAGATCCGCGTGAAGGCGGCGTACGGCCTGTCGGTCGCCGACGACGAGCGTGCGGCGCTCGACGACGCGCTGGACACCTGCGTCACCGCCTGACCGCGGGCGCGCCCGCGTCGGCTCCGATGCCGGTCCTGATGGTCGGGCGCGCGCCGTCGGCGAGGGCACCGGTGCCGGGCGTCAGGTGCCGGGCACGCCGGTGCCGGGCTCAGACGCTCAGGGCGCGGCTCCTGGGACCGCGACGTCCGTGCCCGACGCAGTGACGCGCACGCCGTCGCTCTGCACGACGGCGTCGGTGAGCACCAGCCCGTCGGGGAGGTCCTCGACGGGGATCTCGAGGTCCTGCAGTCGCGACGCGAGGTCGCTCGGCAGCGCCGCGGCCTCGACCCGCACGCCACCGACGCTCACCGTCGCGACGTCGACGAGCAGTCGACCATCCTCGACACGCGGCGTCAGCTCGCCCGCCAGGTCGAGCCCGAGCACCTGCCCGCTCAGACGCAGCGCATCCCCGGCGACCTCGACGGTGAGCTCGAGCGACGTGCGCTCGACCACCGCGCCCTGCAGCGACGCCGTCGGGATCGTGGCGTGCACGACGACCTCGTCCGCCCGGTACGGCGTGCTCGTCGAGACCCCGTCCGCGCCGATCACCAGGTCCGTCATCGCGACGCCACCGAGCGTCGCGCCGTCGACCGTCGCGTCGAGCCGGTCGAGCTCGCCGCGCGCGAGCTGCGGCAGGAACGGGAACCCGCCGACGTCGACCGCGGGCGCCCCGACGACCTCGTCGACGTTCTCGACGATCGCGTCGGACACCGTCTCGCGGGTGCGCTGCGCCGCGACCACGTCGGCGACGACGAACCCGAGCGCCACGAGGACGAGCAGCGTGAGGCCCACCACGAGCCCGGTCCGTCGTCGATGCGTCGTCATCCAGACACGGTAGGAGAGCCGCGGCGCTGCCGCGCGTCCGGACGACGACACGCGGTTCGTGGCCCACCCCCTCGCGGGCCGGGCGACGGCGTGGCGTTCGCCCAGGTCATCGCCGCGCCGAGCGGCGCCGAGTGGCCACCGAGCGGTGCTCGACGCCGCGCCAGATCCGGGCACAAACATGTGGCGCGCGTCACGCCCCGCGCCTAGCCTGGTGTCGAGGTCGCGACGAGGGACGCCCGATGACGTGGGTTCTGCTGCTGGTACTCAGCTCTCTGCTCCCGGCGCTCCTCTTCGGGGCGGTGTGGTCGCTGTTCCCCGGCGAGGAGGAGACGCCGCGGTGGCGTGCGGCCCTCGCACGGCGGTTCGAGCGCTGGGCGCACGCGCTGCGCCACGAGCCACCCGTCACGACGAACCCGTTCGACGCCCTGTGGGTCCAGGACCGGCTGACGAAGGTCGCCGACCACGTCCGGCAGCTCGAGAGCGACACCCGCGGGTATGCGCGCGCCGAGCGGATCATCGCCTCGCAGCTCGCCTACGACCAGCTCCTCGCGAAGGCCTGCGGGCTCGCCGGCGTGCAGGTGGTGCCGAGCCCGCTGGGCGACCCCGCCGAGAGGTTCCGCGAGGAGGTCGAGCTCGCCTCCCGCGGCTGGTCGTGGTGAGCGCGCGGCCAGACCCGGGCAGGGACGCCGGTCCTGAGCAGGGCTGAGCTCCGGCCCGACGTCAGCCCGCGCGGACCGTGAGCGTGCTCGGTCCGGCCGGTGTGCGCCGGACCTCGATGCGGTCCGCGATGGTCTGCTTCAGCGCGTCGACGTGCGACACGACCCCGACCACGCGGCCACCGGCGCGCAACCGGTCCAGCTCGGCGAGCACCTGGTCGAGCGTGTGCGGGTCGAGCGACCCGAACCCCTCGTCGACGAACAGCGTGCCCAGGTCGATCCCGCCGGCCTCGGCGGTCACGACGTCGGCCAGCCCGAGCGCCAGGCACAGCGAGACGTAGAACGTCTCCCCGCCCGAGAGCGTGCGCGGGTCCCGCGGCTGCTCGGTGTGGTGGTCCAGCACCCGCATCGCCAGGCCGGTGCGTCGCGAGCTCACGTCCTCCTTGCGGTCGCTGCGCACGAGCTCGTACCGGCCGTCGGACATCCCGACGAGCCGTGCGTTGGCCGCCGCGACGACGTCCTCGAAGCGCCGGACCAGCACGTACGTCGAGAGCGACAGCCCGTGGTCGTTGTCCGTCCCCGTGCCGCTGGCCAGGCCGGCCATGCGCAGGACCGGCGCCGCGTCCCCGAGCCCGCGCAGATGGAGCTCGACCGACTGCCGCACGGCCCGTGCCGCCTCCTGCGCGGCCTGCGCACGTGACGCGCAGACGCCCGCCCGCGCGGCCGCTGTGCGCGCGTGCTCGGCCGCCTCACGCTCGACCTCGAGCGCGCGGGGCAGGTCCGGACCGGCCTGCCCGTCCTGTGCGTCGCGTCCGACGAGCAGCGGGTCGTCCTCGAGCTCGCGCAGGCCGGTCCGGACGCGGTCGAGCGCCGCGTCGTGCTCGCGCAGGGCGCGCTCGAGCACGGCGGCCTCGCCGTCGGGCAGGTCCGCCGCGCGTGCGGCGGCCGCGTCGGCGAAGTCGTGCTCGGCGAGCGCGGCGGCGAGCTCGGACGCGGCCCGGCTCAGCTCGCGGTGCGCGGCCAGGAGGTCGTCGAGCGCGGCGCGCAGACCCGCGGCGACCGCGGCGCGCTCGACGAGCTCCGCGTGCCGGGCGGCGACGGTCGGGTG
>NZ_LFKW01000104.1:0-5681 GCF_001040865.1 Cellulomonas sp. A375-1
AGGTGGTGCGGGGTCGCGCCGGCGAACGAGTAGATGGTCTGCGACGGGTCGCCGACGACGCACAGCTCCTGACGCCCGCCGAGCCACTGGTCGAGCAGGTACTGCTGCAGCGGGCTCACGTCCTGGTACTCGTCGACGACGAAGTGCCGGTACTGGCCGTGCACCTCGCGCGCCACGTCGTGCCGCTCGGCCAGCATCGCCGCGAGCAGCAGCAGCACGTCCTCGAAGTCGATGACGCCGCGCTCGTCCTTGACCTGCTCGTACGCGGTCATCAGGCGCGCGACCGCGGCGGCGTCGTGCCCGCCCGGGACCGGCCGGTCGACCGCGGCGGCCGCCACCGCGTACTCGTCGGGCACGACGAGGCTGACCTTGGCCCACTCGATCTCGCTGGCGAGGTCCCGTACGCCCGTGCGGTCCGCGGGCAGGCCGACCCTGCGCGCAGCCTCGGCGACCACCTGCGCCTTCGCCTCGACCAGCCGCGGGGGCGCGCCGCCGACGACCTTGGGCCAGAAGAACGTGAGCTGGCGCAGCGCCGCGGCGTGGAAGGTGCGTGCCTGGACGCCCGACGCGCCGAGCGAGCGCAGCCGCGTGCGCATCTCACCCGCCGCACGCGCCGTGAACGTCACGGCGAGGACATGGTCGGCGCGATACACGCCCGTGCGGATGCCGTAGGCGATGCGGTGCGTGATCGCGCGCGTCTTGCCCGTGCCCGCGCCCGCGAGCACGCACACCGGACCGCGCAGCGCGGTCGCCACGGCACGCTGCTCGGGATCGAGCGCGGTGAGCAGGTCGTCGGGGGACATCGCCGCACAGTCTCGCAGGCGTCGCCCACACGTCGCCGCGCTCACGCACAGGCCGCGGAATCCCCCGGGGGCGTCCGTGGTTGGCACGGGTGGACGGTGTCCGGCACCACCCTCCTGACGACCCACCCGACGAGGAACGACGAGGACCCATGACCACCCAGGCCCTGCCCGCCCCCGGCACGATCACGATGTACTCGACCACCTGGTGCGGGTACTGCCGCCGGCTCAAGACGCAGCTGGACTCGGCCGGGATCGGCTACACCGAGGTCGACATCGAGCAGCACCCGGACGCGGCCGACCTCGTCGCCTCCCTCAACGACGGCAACCAGACCGTGCCGACCGTCCTGTTCCCGGACGGCTCGGCGGCGACGAACCCCTCGCTCGTCGAGGTCCGCAGCCGCCTGTCCTGAGCCCGCGGGTCGCGGGCGAGGCCGCAGCCGAGGTGGCGGACGACGGGGGACTGTCGTCCGCGACCGTCAGAACGTCGCCGTCGTGTGCGGCAGCGGACCGCCGAACCAGTCCTCGATCAACGCCCGCGCGATCGACGAGGACGACGGCGGGATGACGTGGCCGTCGACGATCGCGCGCGCGAGCTCGTCGCGCGTGAACCAGCGCGCGAGCTCGACCTCGACGCCGTCCACCTGCACGTCGGTGGTCAGCGCGCGGCCGACGAACGCGACCATGAGCGACGCGGGGAACGGCCACGGCTGGCTCCCGGCGTACGTCACGTCGCCGACGACGACGCCCGTCTCCTCGGCGACCTCGCGGCGCACCGCGTGCTCGAGCGCCTCCCCCGGTTCCACGAACCCCGCGAGCGTCGAGTACCGCGCCGGGGCCCAGGCGCGCGCGTGCCCGAGGAGCAGCCGGTCGTCGGCGTCGAGGACCGCCATGATCACCGCCGGGTCCGTGCGCGGGTAGTGCTCCGAGCCGTCGACCGTGCAGGCCCGGACCCAGCCGGCCTGCGTCACGCGGGTCGGGCCGCCGCAGCGCGGGCAGCGCGGGTGCCGCTCGTGCCACGCGTCGAGCGCCACCGCGGTCGTGACGAGCCCCGCGTCGCGCGCCGGGAGCGCCGCGCCGATCTCGCGGGGCGACGCCCAGCGCACCGCCTCACGCGCGGCGGGCGGCGCGTGGTGCGCGTGCTGCTCGTCGGACCGCGAGGACGCGGCGTGCGTCGATGCGGTCGTCGCGTGGACCAGGCGATCGGCCGGGCTGCCCTCGCGCGGCAGGTCCGTGGTCTCGTCCGGGCTGCCCGCGACCCGCAGGCCCAGGTAGGCGATCTCGTCGTCGACGCCCAGGAGCAGCCAGGGGTCCTCGTCCGTGCGTCCGGAGGTCGCACGCGCGTCGGCGACCGTGCTCAGGACGAGCGCACCCGTGCCGTCCACGGGGACACGGCCCTCGCGCACCAGCACCACGCGCGTCGTGCTGGCGGCCAGGAACGCGGCCAGGTGGTGCTCGTCGCGCAGGTGCGCGCCGCGGTCGACGACCGCACGGGACAGGGGCAGCTCGTCCGACCTCACCGCGCCACCGTACGCGTGCGCCGCTCCCTCCTCGCGCGGCGTCCGTCGCCCCGTCGGGGCCGCCGCGCGTCCGTGGCGCCCACGCACCGCGCGCGGCCTCCGGGTCCGCCCGGCGACGCCGTGACCTCAAGGCACCGACGACCTCGGCCGCGCGGTCATCAAGTCAGGACGAATGGGACGGACACGCCGCGGCGTGTGCACGTGTCCGCGCCGCGCGCCGCCTACGCTGAGCACGTGCCTCGTTCCCCGCTCGCCCTCGCCGCCCTGGCCACGGTGGCCGTGCCGGGCCTGGACGCCTTCGACGTCCGGCGACCCGCGCACCCCGGAACCGACTTCGACATCGCGGTCGTCGTGGACGCCGCCCGCGGACGCTGGGTCGTGCGGGCCCCCGTGCACGCCGCCGCAGGCGCCGCGCTCGAGGCCGAGGTCGAGCTCCTCGCCGGCCTGGACCGCGCCGTGCACGACGGCACCCTCCCGTTCGCGGTGCCCGCGCCCGTCGGCTTCGCGCACCTGCCCGAGGGCGGCCGCGCCGCGGTGCACGCCGAGATCCCCGGCCACACGCTCGACGTGGCCGACCTCGAGCCGGGCCCGGGCCTGTGCGCGTCGCTGGGGCGAGCGATCGCCGCGGTCCACGAGCTGCCGACGAACGTCGTCGAGAACGCCGGCCTGCCGGTCTACGACGCGGGCGAGTACCGCCGGCGGCGGCAGGCCGAGGTCGACGAGGCCGCCCGCACCGGCAAGGTCCCACCCACGCTGCTGCGCCGGTGGGAGGAGCGCCTCGAGGACGTCGCGCTGTGGCGGTTCCGTCCCACGGTGGTGCACGGCGACCTGACCAACGAGCGCATCCTCGTGCGCGGCGGTGAGGTCAGCGGCATCCTGCACTGGGGTGACGCGAGCGTGGCCGACCCCGCCGACGACCTGTCGTGGCTGCTCGTCGCCGCGCCGCCGGACGCCGCGGACTCGATCCTCGAGGCGTACCAGCTACGCCGCACCGAGCTGCTCGACCCGCACCTGACCGAGCGCGCTCTGCTCGCGGGTGAGCTCGCGCTGGCACGGTGGCTGCTGTACGGCGTGCGGGCAGGCAACGAGGACGTCGTCGCGGACGCCGTGGCCATGCTCGAGGACCTCGACGAGCACACGCGCACGACGCCGGCCGAGAACATCTGGCACGACGAGGCACCCACCGCCCCGGTCGCCGCGGTCTCGTCGTACGCCTGAGCCCACGTCACTGCTGCGCCCGCCTCACGGGTGAGTCCCGGTCACAGGTGGCCCCGCCTCACGCATGCGGCCGGCCCAGGGCCGTGATGCGAGGCGTCAGGCCGGTTCCGTGACCGCGACGAGCAGGTCGGCGATCTCGCGCTCGCCGAGCAGGCGCGCGGGCCACACGGTCTCGCCGCTCGCGACGTAGTGGAACGCGGCGGCGACCCGGTCGAGCGGCGTCCCCGACCGGCGTGACCACGCGAGTCGGTACACGGCGAGCTGCAGCTCCCGCGCCGCGCGCGTCGCCTCGTCGCGCGGCGGAGCGCCCGTCTTCCAGTCCACGACGACGACGCCGCCCTGATCGACCGGGTCGCCCACTGCCGCCGGGAAGACCGCGTCGATCCGCGAGCGCAGCACGTACCCCGCCACGTGCGTCTCGACGTCGGCCTCGATCTCCAGCGGTCGGCGGTCCGCCCACGGCGAGGCGAGGAACGCAGCGCGCAGGCGCGCCTCGTCGACGTCGACGTCGTCGGGACCGTCCAGGTCGTCGTCCTCCGCCCCCGGGAGAGCGTCGAGGTCGACGAGCGTGGCCGCGCCGAAGTAGCCCTCGACCCATGCGTGGAACCGCGTGCCGAGCCGCGCGCGGCCGGACGGCTCGGGCGGGACCGGCCGGCGCAGCCCGCGCGCGAACTCGCCCGCGTCAGCGCCGAGCCGCACGAGCGCGGACGCCGACAGGTGCGAGGGGAGCTCGACCACTCCCGACGACTGGCGCGCGGCGCGCTGCTCGTCGAGCAACGTGCGGGCCAGGGTCTCCCACGGGGACCGCTCGTCGCCCGCCGACTCCCCACGCGCGTCGGCGAGCGCCGCGCGCACCCACCCCGCGGCCTGTTCGACCGCGGGCCGCCGGCCAGGGCCGTCCTCCAGCGCGAACGGGTCAGCCGGCCAGACGCCCGTCACCACCTGGCTCGCGGCCGGGTTGGCCTCGCCCGCGGCGGGCTCCCCCGCCCACCCCTCGGTGTCGACGAGGCCCGCCTCGGCGAGCTCGAGGAGGAACGTCGAGGGTCGTCGCACGGTCTTGCCGTCACCCCACCACGCACCGGTCAGCAGCAGGCGGCTCTTCGCGCGCGTCAGCGCCACGTAGGCGAGGCGGCGCTCCTCGGCGACCTCGTGCTCGCCCGCGTCGCGCAGGAACTGCTTGCGGCGCTCCTCGAGCTCCTTCGGGCTCTCCGCTCCCGCGTAGGCGAGCTGGGGCAGGTCGTCGACGTCGCCGCGCAGCGGGTAGGGCAGCTCGCCCAGGCCGACGAGCCACGCCGAGTCCTTCGGGCCCTCCTTGCCCTGAGTCGCGGTTGCGGGCAGCACGCCGTCGACGAGCCCCGCGACCGCCACGACGTCCCACTCGAGGCCCTTGGCCGCGTGGATGGTGATGAGCTGGACCGCGTCCGCATCCGGCTCGGTGACCGGCATCTCGAGACCGTTCTCGCGGGCGTCGGCGGCCTCGAGCCAGGACAGGAAGCCACCGAGGGTCGGCGCGTCGACCGAGCGGGCGAAGTCGACCGCCACGTCGCGGAACGCGTCCAGGTGCGCTCGCGCGCGGCCCACACCCACTCTCGCGCGCGCCGCGACCTCGATGTCGAGGTCCAGCAGGCGCTCGGCCTCGGCCACCAGGTCCGGCACCGCGAGGTACGCGTGCGCGCGCAGCGTGCGCAGCAGCGCCGCGAGCTCGCCGAGCCGGGCGCGGCCGGCATCGCTCAGCGAGCGGCCGTCCACGCTGTGCCATCCCGGGCGAGGGAGGTCGTCGAGCGCGTCGACGATGCTGCGCTCGTCGATCACGTCGACCTCCACGCCCGGTGCCCGGCCCGAACGCTGCCCCGCGAGCTCGGCGGCCCACGCCGCGAGCGCGTGCAGGTCGGACGCCCCGAGGCGGGTGCGCGCCCCGGTGACGAGCCGCACGAGCGCGTCGCCGCGCAACGGGTCGTACGCCGCCTGCAGAGCCGCCACCACGTCCACGACCTCCGGCGTCGACAGCAGCCCGCCGAGCCCGACGACCTCGACCGGGAGCCCCTGGGCCCGCAGCGCCCGGCGCAGCGCGCCGAACTGCGACCGCTTGCGGCACAGCACCGCGGCGCTGACCCGCCCGCCGCCCGGGCCGTGACCCGCGGCC
>NZ_LFKW01000105.1:0-628 GCF_001040865.1 Cellulomonas sp. A375-1
CGCGGTGGGACACCCGTGGGTGCCCACCGCGCGGCGGTCGGTGCTGGTGGTTCCGGACCGGTCAGTCGACGGGGAAGAGCGTCAGGGTCAACGTCCCCGCGTAGCTGCCAGGCGCCGTGTCGACGGGCACCTCGAGCGAGAGATCCGCACCCAGGGTCGCCGAGCCGAACCGGCCCACGGGTGTCGCGGACGCGAGGCGCCCGGGCACCACGAGACCGTGACCACCGCTCAAGGCGGTCGTGCGTGCGGCGCCCGCGGTCAGACCGGGCCGTGGGGTCTCCACGCGCGGGCTCCACCCGAGGTACTCGGCACCGAACGCCCGTGTCGCGGACGTGAACGTGTACGCCTGGCCGGCGACCGCCCAGCCGCTCGCACCCGCCTGGGAGACGGACCGCGAGTCCGTGACCGTCACGGCCGGCAGCGCGCCGCGGAACCGCAGCCGGTCGCCGGCGTTCGTCGCGGGGGTGAGCGTCACGCCCTCGTCGTGGTCCGCCACGGACAGCGCGAGCACGCCGTCGGCCTGCTCCGGAACGACCGCGCGCAGCTCGATCCCCTCCGCCGGCTCCTCGCGGAACAGGCGGGGCACGAAGTCGATGAGGTTCGTCTGCCACGTGTCGAACCCGTGCGG
>NZ_LFKW01000105.1:638-56852 GCF_001040865.1 Cellulomonas sp. A375-1
AACTCGTACGTCACGCCGGACTCGGACAGGAGGTCCATGGTGTTGATCACCGACTGGTAGGCGAAGTCGGACACGTCCCCGGTGTAGATCCGAGCCAGGCGCGTGTGCTCGTTGACCGCGTCCGCGTCGAACTGCGGCGCGCCGAAGAACAGCCCGCCGGAGAATGCGCCGATCCACCCGAACTCGCCCGGCCGGGTCAGCCACGTGTCCAGCGTGCGCAGCGCGCCCAGGGACAGGCCCGCGAGCGCCTGGTGGTCCGGGTCGGACGCGATGTTGTACTTCGCGCGTGCCGCGGGCGCCAGGTTCTCGAGCAGCTCGGCGGGGAAGTCGGGAACGTTGCCGTTGCCCATGACGACGACCATCGGGACGATCGCGCCGTCGAGCGAGTGGTGGTCCATGATCTGCACGGCCCGGCCGACCTCGACCCAGTCGCCCCAGCTCTGCCCGCCGCCGTGGTTGAGGTAGAGCACGGGGTACGGCTCGGCGCGGTCCGCGTCGTAGCCGGGCGGGGTCCAGACGTAGGCGGACCGCTCCTCGTCGGCCACCGCGCTGTCGTAGGTGAGGACCGACAGCTCACCGCCCGTGCCTGCGGGCACGTCGCTGAGCATCCGGTCGGTCTTGCCGGGCACGAACAGAGGGCTCACCCCGGTGAGGGTGTTGACCGTGTCCTCCGGGTCCTTCTCGTCGACGCCGTCGACCACGTACCGGTAGTAGTAGAAGCCGTCGAGCGGGCCCATCGAGACCCGCCAGCGGTCGCCGACCTTCGTCATCGGCACCCGGAACCACGCGCCGTTGGGCGCCCAGTTGGCCCACACCGTGACGTCCTTCGCGTCGGCCCACTGCGTGCCGGTCTCGAACGTCACGATGCCGTTCTCCCCGACGTGCGGGAGCGTGATCGACCCCGGCGCGGGCGCGGTGTACGGACCGTCGAGCGGCAGGTGGCCGTCCCGCGGCTCGTGCCCGGGGTCGTCCTGGAACACGCGGGAGACGAAGTCGCGCAGGCCGGAGCGCCACGCGTCCCACGTGCCGCCGTGTGCGGGGTCGACACCGTCGAAGTCGTGCTCGACGCCGGCGCTCGTGAGCGTCTTCAGCAGCGCGTCGTTCAGGTTGTACGACGGGTCGAGGACGTTGCCGACGTAGATCCGCAGGAGGTCCGTTCCCTCGTTGATCTCACGTGCGGTGGACGCACTGATCGAGCCTCCGAGCCGGCCCGAGAACGACCCGACCGCACCGAACGTCCCGGGGTCGCTGCGCAGCACCGTGAGCGCCTGCTGGGCGCCGTCGCGGATACCGGCGACCGCCTGGCCGTGCCCGTCGGCCGCCACGTGGTAGGCGTCCCGCGTCGCGTCGACGACGCCGTCGAGCAGCTCGGTGCGTGGGTCGGAGCCGCCCACCTGCGCCATGACGACGACCATCGGCTCGAGGCGACCCTCGGCCGCGAGGTTGTCCAGCACCTGCGGGACGCGGCCGAGCTCGGCCCACTCCCGGTACGACTGGTTCCGGTCGGCAAGCAGGTAGAGCACCGGGTACGGATCGACGCGGTCCGCGTCGTACCCCGGCGGCGTCCAGACGAGCGTCGTCGCCTCGTCGTCGGTCACGGGGCTCTCGTACGTGAGCTCCTCGACCGTCCCGCCCGATCGCAGGTCCGCCATCCACTGCACCGACGGCCCCGGGACGAACAACGTGCTCCACGCCGGGTGCGAGGTGACCGCGACGGGGGTGCCCGGCGCGCGGAAGGAGTGCTTGGTCCGGTCCGACTCGGTCGCCGTGTACTGGTAGTAGTACAGGCCCGGCGCAAGGGGCCCCACCGTCGTCTGGTAGTTGGCACCGCTCGGGTCCATCGCGAGGTCGGACCACGTACCGCTCGGCCCGATGTTCCCCTGCAGCTCGAGCACGGCCGGCCGGGTGCCGACGATCTCCTCGACAGCAGCCTGCGGGGCGGTGAACCGGTGGTAGCCCTCGGGGATCGTGGACACCCACGGGTCCGCTGCCGGACCGTCCGCCGCGGACCCGGCGGACGGCAGGACCGTCGCCCCCACGACGAGCGCGGCCCCGGTCATGATCGCCGCCGTACGTTGCTGCTTGGCGCGCGGGTTGCGCGGCCCCCTGCGAGTCATCCGCATCACGTGCTCTCCTCGGTCGTCGACCGGCGGGAACGCGCAGGCGGGCCCGTCCCGGCACGTGGCCGGAGCCGCGCTGCCTTCCCCCCGGAAGGAACGTGGGCGCCGGCGGCGTCCACGACGTGCCAACCTCGTCGGGCCTACACCGATGTAGAACCGACACCCGATCCGACCCTCGCGAGCGGCGACGGGATTTCTACACCGATGTAGGAGCACCGCCCGGCCGCTTCGCTGCGATCTCGAAGTGGGATGTCCGCATCGTCGCGGTACGCACCGATTCGCGTCAAGCGGTAGCGACCGCGCGACCCTCGCACCGCTCGATCCGCTCGTCGCGGTCGCACCAGCGTGGGCTGCGTGGCCGTGGATACGCTGCTCGCCATGGCCGCCGGCACCGAGTCCGCGTCGCGCGACGTCCTGCGCGCCACCTCCATCGTCGTCCGTCAGTCGACGACACCCGCCTCCGACGCATGACACGCGTGTTCCGCACCCGCACCCCGGCTCCGACGTGGGAGCACGGTCTCCTCGCCGGGAGCGGGCGCCTCGGGGCGGTGCTGCACGGTCCCGCGCAGCGCCAGGTGATCACGCTCAGCCACGAGCGCTTCTTCGTCCCGGTCAACCCGCGTCCGCGGGCGCCGGACCTACGCCCGGTGCTCGACGACCTGCGCCGGGCCGTCCTGACGGGCGACGCAGACCACGCCGGCGACCTCCTCACCGAGGGTCTCGCAGCCGACGGGTACCCCGACGGACTCATCTGGACCGACCCCCTCGGCATCTGCGCGACCCTGACCCTCGCGGTCGCGGGTGTGACCCAGGAGCTCTCGCGCTCCACCGACCTGTCGCTGGGCGAGGTCGCCGTCGACCTGCGGGACGGGCGCGACGGCCGGTGCGCCGTGCGCGTGATCACGCCGCGGGACGACGAGACGGCGTGGGTGGCGATCGAGTCGGACCACGAGGTCGTCGTCGACCTGGCGCTCAGCCTCGGCGGCGCGCTCGACACCGCCCTCGACACCGGTGGGGCCGACAGCTCCGCGGCCGTCGCCGTGACGCTCGTCGGCGGACGCGACGGCCGGGTCGAGGCGGTGACCTCCGAGGCGATCGCGACGGTCACGGCGCGCGGCGCAGGCCCCTGGGAGCACGGTGCGCAGTCGCTGACGTCCCGGCTGGTGGTGCCCGCGGGCGGTCGTCGTACCGTGCGCCTGGAGGTCGCCGTCCGGACGTCGGGCGGCACTCCCCCGTCACCGACCGGACCCACCGACGTCGACTGGACGCAGCTGCGCCGCGGGCAGGCCGCGACGCACGGACGGCTGGTCGCGGCCTCGACGCTCGACCTGCGGGCCCCGAGGGGGCGCTCGACGTCGCACGACCCGACGACCGAGGAGGTGTGGGCGGCGGCGCGCGCCGGCGACGCGGGCGCTCGGCTGCGCGTCGTGGAGATCGCGTACCTGTCCGGCCGCGCGCACGCGATCGCCGCCACGGGTGACCTCCCGCCGACGCTGCAGGGCGTGTGGCAAGGCACGTGGCGACCGGCGTGGTCCGCCGACTACACCCTCAACGGCAACCTCCAGAACGGCGGGATGGCCGGGCTCGTCCCGACCGGGACGCCCGAGCTCGCGCGGTCGCTGCTGACCCTCGTGCTCGCGCACCTCGACGACTACCGCGAGAACGCCCGGAGGGTGTTCGGCGCCGACGGGATGCTGCTGCCGTCGCGGATGTCGACGCACGGCCGCGCCAACCACGTGCACGCCGCCTACCCCCACGTGTTCTGGACGGGGTGCGGAGGCTGGGTGCTGCGGCTCGCGGCGGACCTCGTCTCGACGACCGGTGACCGGACGCTCGTGGACGACCGGCTGTGGTCGCTCGTCGAAGGCGTCCTGCGGTTCGCGGAGACCGCGACGGTGCTCGTCGACGGACGGCGTCACGTCGTGCCCGCGTACTCGCCCGAGAACACGCCCTCCGGCGCGGGCGGGCCGATCACCTCCGGCACCACGATGGACGTGGCGATCCTGCGGGACGCCGCGCGGGCGAGCGCGGTGCTCGCCTCGGCGCGGGGCGACCACAGCCTCGACGCCCGTTGGTCGGCGCTCGCTGCGTCGCTCCCCTCCTTCCGCGTCACGGCCGACGGGACGCTCGCGGAGTGGATCGACGAGCAGTGGCACGAGGAACCCGCGCACCGCCACGCCTCTCAGCTCTACCCCCTCTGGTACGAGCCGGACACCGCGTTCGTCGGATCCGCCGGAGCGGCGCTGCGAGCGGCCGCGCTCGCGACCGTCCACGCCAAGCTGGCCTGGCGCGCCGCGGACCCGACGCCACCGCCCGGCCGGATGGAGATGGCGTTCGGCCTGGTCCAGGTCGGGCTGGCAGCCGCAGCCCTCGGGGACGCCGAGGCGGCGCTGCAGTGCGTCGAGTGGCTCGCCGTCGACCACTGGCGGCCGGCGCTGACGACCACCCACGACGCAGGGTCGATCTTCAACCTCGACGCGAGCGGAGGCCTGCCCGCGCTCGTGGCGGCGATGCTGCTCGCCTCGACGGCCGGCACCCTCACCGTGCTGCCGGCGCTGCCGAGGGCGTGGCCGTCCGGCACGGTCACGGGCCTGCGCGCACGTGGCGGCATCGTCGTCGACCGTCTCGCGTGGGACCCGGGCGGCTGCACGGTGACGTTGCGCCGGCTGCGAGAGGCCGCCTGGTTGGCTCCCGAGCCCGGCGTGCTGCTGGAGGCGGGACGCCCGTTCACCACGCCGGGGACGGTGCTGCCTGCCGGGCGCGTGCGCGTGGGGGTGGACGCCACCACCATCCGGCTGCGGTGGGCCGACCCGGACGAGGGCTCAGGCCTCTCGTGACCCCGTGAGCACCTGACCGTCGGCGCGGACGGCCACCACGGCGGCGGCACCGTGCTGCGCGGCCCACGGCACGCCGTCGGGGCCGAGCGCCAGGACGCACGTGGCGAGCACGTCGGCGGTCGTGAGGTCCGCCGCCACGACCGTCGCGGACAGAAGACCGGTCGCCGGTGCGCCCGTACGCCCGTCCCAGACGTGCTCCCCGCGCTCGTAGGTGCCGGATGTCGCGACCGCACCGTCGCGCACCGCGAGCACCGTGAGGAACGCCGTCGGGTCCGCGGGCTCGCGCACGCCCACGGACCAGCCGCGCCCGGGATCGGGCTCGCCGCGCACGACCACGTCGCCCCCCGCGTTGAGGCAGAACGTCGTCATCCCGGCAGCGACCAGCGAGTCGGCCGCACGCTGCGCGGCCCATCCCTTGACGACGCCGTCGGTGTCGATCGTGCCGTCAGGCCGCCAGATGCGGAACGCCCCGCCCGAGGCCGCCTCGAACCGGGCCGCGACGGCCAGGACCTCGCGCAGGTCGGCGCTCGGCTGCTCGCACTCGCCGCGACCGTAGCGGCTGACCTCGCTGTCGGGGCGGAACCGGCTGAACCGACGGTCGGCGTCGTGCATCCCGTCGAACGCCGCGCGGGCCGCACGTCGCGCGCGACCCTCGTCGTCGTGCCGGATGTCCACGGACATCGGGATGCCCATCACCAGGTCGACGTGCCGCACCGGCTCAGCCTCGCTGGTCGATCGCGGACTGCACGGACGTGGCGTAGGCCTGCGACGTGTACGTGGCCCCGGAGACGGTGTCGATCTGCGCGGACTGCGCGGCGACGACCTCCTGCGCGAGGATCGGCGTGGCCCAGCGGTTGATCTGCACGCTCTCGCCGTGCCCGTCAGGAGACTGCAGCGTCTGGACGCTCGCGATCTGGCCGCCCGCGAAGGTCACCGCGACCTGGACCGGCCCGTACCGGGTGTCGACCGCGTCCCCGACGACGGTCGCGGTCCCGTCAGTCGTCGGGGAGGCGTCGGGGGTCGACGCCGCGTCGCTCGACGAGCCCGACGAGCCCGACGATGCGGGAGCCTCCGCGGACGCGCCGCTCGACGACGAGGCCCCCGACGGGGCCGACTCGCTCGCGGACGCCGCGGACACCGCCGCCTCGGGCGCGGCGAGCGCCCCGAACTTCGCGAACCCCGCGGCACCCATGGCGGCCACCGTCCCGGTGAACAGCAAGGTCCCACGCCAGCGCTTGGTCATGACTCGATCTCCTCGTGGTGGATGGCCGCGCGGGGCACGCCCAGCGCACGGGCGGACCGGACGACGGCCTGCGTCATCGCGGGCGGCCCGCAGGTGAAGACGTCGCGCGACGCGATGTCCGGGACCAGCGCCCGCAGGTGCGCGGGATCCAACGGGTCGTAGCCGAGCTGCGCACGCCGGCCGGGCACCGGGACGTAGCGCAGGCGGGGCGAGCGCGTGAACTCGTCGCGCAGCGCCAGACCGTTCTCGTCGTGCGCGCGGTGGACGACCACCAGCTCGTGACCGCGCGCGAGCAGGTCCTCGGCCAGGGCCCGCACGGGCCCGACACCCGCGCCGCCCGCGACGAGCAGGACCGCGGGGTTGGCGGCGCGGTCCGCCGTGAACCGCCCGAACGGCCCCTCGACCTGTACGCGAGTCCCGGGCCGCAGGTGCGTGACCGCGGACGAGTGGTCCCCGAGCGCGCCGACCGTGAAGCGCAGCCGATCTCCCCTCGGCACCACCGACAGCGAGTACGGGTGGGCGGTCGCGCGATGACCGCGGGCGAGGAACCGCACGAGGAAGAACTGCCCGCCCCGTGCGCCGAGCGTGGCCACCCCGCGGCCCTCGACCCACACGCTCGTGAGCCCGTGCGCCTCCGGCACCACGGCCGAGACGCGCAGCGCCAGTCGGCGGTGCTCGAGCAGCGGCAGGACCACCCGCCAGGTGAGCAGCGCGGCCGCCGTACCGGCGTAGAGCAGGATCCACAGCACCCGGGCCGCCGGCGAGTCGACGAAGTGGCTCCCGCCCGCCAGCTGGTGCGCGAACGCGAGGTACACCCCGACGTACACCGTCAGGTGCACCGCGAACCACGCCTCGTACGAGAGCCGCTCGCGGGCGAGCCGCGCGCTCGACAGGCCGACGCCGACGAACAGCACGGTCCCGACGAGCGCGGGCCACAGGTAGGGCTGCCGCGCGAGCACGTCGGGCACCTCCGACCACAGCGTCAGGCCGTCCAGCAGCGACCCGCCGACGATCATGAGCGCCACGTGCGTGAGCACCAGGAGCACCACCGACGTCCCGAGCGAGCGGTGCCACGCGACCAGACGGTCGAACCCGACCGCCCGCTCGAACCACGGCACGCGGCCCACGAGCAGCAGCTGCGCGCAGACGAGGGCGGAGGCCAGCAGCCCGGCGAGCTCGCCGAACGAGGCGAGCATGCCGCCGGGCGTCGCGCCCGCGGCGGGCGGCGTCCCCGTCCACCACAGCGCCACGACACCGGCGACGACCAGCCCGAGCGCCGGCAGCGCGCCGGGACGCCAGCGCGGGCGACGCGACGCTGCCGCGCGGGTGAGCTCCGGGGCCCAGGTGGTGGTCGTCGCCATGACGCCGAGTGTGGCGGGGCGAACTCGGAGGACTCTTCGAGGAACCTGGGAGTTCGCCGGACGTCCGGGCGCGCCCGTGGAGGGCGACCGGGGCGTCAGCCGGGCAGGTCGCGCGGCTTGAGCGGGTCGAGCACGTCCAGCTCGTCGCCCGGGCTCGCGGGCGGGTGCGCCGGGGGCGGGCCGCTGCGACCCGGGAGCAGCACCTCGGCGGCGTGGTCAGCGAGCGCGAAGCCCGCCGAACCGTACAGGTGGAACACCGCGTCGGCGCCGTGCCGCTCGAGCTCCGCGACGTCGTCGTCGTACCGCGCGACCGCCGCGACCCTGCCCGTGAAGCCCGCCGCCTGCAGACGGGTCAACGCGATGAGGTTCGCGTTGTGGAACGGCATCGCCAGGACCGCGACCTTGACGCGGCCGGCGCGCTGCACGCGCGTCCAGAACTCGAGGTCGGTCGCGTCCGCGCGCACCACCTCGTAACCCTCGTCCTCGAGCGCGACGACTCGCGTCCGGTCGTGCTCGACGCCCACGACCGACAGCCCGTACTCGTCCCGCAGCCGCGAGTACGTCGAGGCGCCCACGCGGCCGAGGCCCAGGACGAGCGCGTCGGCGTCGCCGATGTCGACCAGCCGGTCCTCGGGGTGCAGCCGGTCGCTGTCGCGCACGGGCAGGAGCCGCGAGAGCCGGGTCGCGAGCTCGACGCCCCGACGGTTGACGATCGCCGAGAGCCCGAAGCTGAAGGCCACGGCAAGCGAGACGACCACCACCCACTGCTCCTCGAGCAGCCCGGAGCTCGCCCCCACCGCCACGACGATGATGCCGAACTCGGAGTAGTTCGAAAGGACGAGCCCGCCCAGGAACGACGTACGGCGCCGCAGCCGCATGAACCACAGCACCACGGCGTAGGCCGCGACCTGGAACGGCAGGAGCAGAAGGAGCAGCAGTGCGAGGGAGACCTCGAGCAGGTGGGGCGTGCCGTGCAGGCCGATCTGCACGAAGAACGCGACGAGCATGAGGTCCTTGAACGTCATGAGCGAACGCGACAGCTCGCCCGCCTGCGGGTGCGACGCCAGGAGCACGCCCACGACGAGCGCACCGACGTCGCCGTCGATGCCGACGAGCTCGAAGAGCCCGTAGCCCAGCACGACGGCGACGAACACCCCGAAGAGCGCCTGGAGCTCACCGTGGCCGACTCGGTTCCAGATCCGGTGCAACATCCAGGACCCGGGGATCAGCAGGAACAGCAGGAGCGCCCACGGGCTCGGCGCCTCGCCGCTGGACATCGACAGGAAGACCACCGCCGCCACGTCCTGCATCACGAGCACGCCGATCGCGATGCGGCCGTAGAGCGAGGTCGTGTCGGAACGGTCGTCGAGCACCTTGACGACGAAGACCGTCGACGAGAACGACAACGCGAAGCCGACGAGCGCGAGCGCCCCGAACGACTCGTCCGCGACGAGCCCGAAGCCGACGACTGTCAGCAGACCGAGGAATCCCAGCGCCATCGCGACGCTCAGGACCATGTGCACGACGCTCGTCAGCCAGATCTCGCGCCGCAGGAGGGTGCGCACGTCGAGCTTGAGGCCGATCGCGAACAGCAGCAGCACCACGCCGAAGTCGGCGATCGCCTCGAGGTACGGGAGCTCGGGCGCTCCCCCGGCACCGAGCGCGAAGCCCGCAGCCAGGAAGCCGACCAGCGGGGGCAGCCGCAGGAGCACCGCGAGGAGCCCGCCGACGACCGCGGCGCCGAGGTACAGCGCGGCGGCGGCCATCAGGTTCCTCTCGACCGGGCACGAACGGGTGGCTCCATCCTGCCCGGTCCAGCGGGCGTCAGGACACGGTCAACGCCCGCCCCAACGCAGCGTCCATCGCTCCGATCGGCGCGGGGTGGCCCGTCATGAGGCGGACCTGCTCGGCTGCCTGGTGCAGCAGCATCCGCTCTCCCCCGACAGCCGTGCCGCCGAGCTCGACCCAGCGTGCGTGCAGCGCCGTGGGGCGCGGGTCGTACGCCACGTCGAGGAGCACGCCGGTCACACGCCCGTCGACGGAGGCCGCGAGCGGGTCGGCCGCGTGGGGGGGCAGCGTCGAGACGACGACGTCCGCGTCGGCCATCGCGCGCGGTGCGTCGTCGAGAGGGCGCAGCACGGGGTTCACCCCCATGCGGTGCGCCGCTCGCAGCAGCCCGCCCGCGCGCGCGACCGAGCGCACGAGGACGAGAGGGCTCGTGCACCCGAGCTCGGCGAGAGCCGCGAGCGTCGATGACGCTGTCGCGCCCGCGCCGAGCACCACCGCACGCTCGACGCTGCGGTCGGGCCCCAGGCCCTCACGCAGCGCCGCGACGAGCCCGTGCACGTCGGTGTTCGCCCCGACGAGCGTGCGCGCCGTGCCGGTGCCCTGGAGCAGGACCGTGTTGACGGCGCCGACCACCTGCGCGAGCGGCTCGACGTGGTCCAGCAGCGGGATGACCGTCTGCTTGAGCGGCATGGTCAGGCTCAGCCCGGCCCACTCGTCCGACAGCCCCGCGACGAACCCCGCGAGCTGGTCCTCCGTCACGTCCTCGGCCCCGTACGACCACGCGTCGAGCCCGAGCGCCGCGTAGGCCGCTCGGTGCAGCGTGGGCGACAGGGAGTGCGCGACGGGGTGGCCGAGAACGGCCGCCCGTCGCGCGACTCCTGCGCTCACTGAGGGTTCTCTTCGAGCCACGCGTTCAGGTCGGCGACGCACTGGGCGTGCTCGGCGTCGGTCTCGCTGAACACCGTGACGCCCGTGTCGAGGTTCGGCGTGCACCAGTACATCCAGTCACCGTCCGCCGGGTTCAGCACGGCGTCGATCGACGCCGTCCCGGGCGACGCGATCGGCGTCGGAGGCAGGCCCTTGAGCCGGCGCAGGTTGTACGGGTTCGTGGTGTCGTCGAGCATGGCCTGCGTCAGCTGCGTGCCGTTGACGCCCGCGCCGTAGGCGACGGCCGCGTCGATGTCCAGCCGCCAGTCCTGCTCGAGCCGGTTCTCGATCGTGCGCGCGATCTTCGGCCGGTCCTCGTCGAGCTTGCCCTCGCGCTCGACCAGGGAGGCCTTGATCAGCACCGTCTCTCGGTCCTTCTCGGCGACCCCGCGGTCGGTGAGCACCTGCACGGTCTTCGCGGTCATCGCGGACAGCACCGTGACGGCGTCGTCGTCCGGCTGGATCACGTAGGTGGCCGGGAAGAGCCAACCCTCGAGCGAGCCGTTCGCCTCCTTCGGCAGGCCGATCGCCGAGCCGTCGCCCACCGCCTTCTCGACGTCCTCGACGGGCACGTCGAGCTTCTCGGCGACGACCGCAAGGATCTCCTCGGCCGTCTTGCCCTCGACCACCGTGAGCTTCGTCTCGACGCGCGTCGCGGGGTTGAGCAGCGACGTCACTGCGTCGGCCGCCGGGATCTCCAGGAGCATCGAGTACGTGCCCGGCTGGATGCCGGTCGCGCCCGGGTTGGCGGCGTACGCGGAGACGAAGGCCGAGACCGAGGCGACCACCCCGGCGTCCTTGAGCGTCTGGCCGATCGCCTTCCCGGAGTCGCCCGGGTTGACGACGATGTCGACCGAGCCGTGACCGGGACCGGGGAAGTCCGTCGCCGACGCGCTGTTCCCCGAGGAGTCGAACATCCCGTCGAGCATCGACCACACGAGGTACCCCGCGCCGCCGACGAGCAGCAGGACGACGAGAACCACCCAGGTCGTACGACGCCGCCGCGCCTTGCGCGCGCGCTCGGCACGGGCGCGGCCGTGGCCGCGGTCGCGGGAACGGCGCGCCTCGGGAGCAGGCGTCTCGCTCGCTCCCGGACGGGCCGGGGCCCACCACTCGGTCTGACTGTCGCTCACGTGCGTCTCCACATCGTCGGCCGTACCGTCACGGTCGTCTGGTCCCGGACGAGGTCGTCCGGTCGTGCCTCACTCGCTCGGCGTCCTCACCCGTCGGCCGCCTGTGCGGCGTCGAACGCCGCCTGGTTCTCCATCTGCTCGTCGAACGTCACCGCGAACTTCGTCTCTCCCGAGTCCGCGTCGACGACGAGCCAGAACATCCAGTCGCCGTCCGCGGGAGCGAGCACCGCGTCGAGCGACGCTGCTCCGGGGCTCACGATAGGCGTCGGCGGCAGCCCGACGTTCTTGTACGTGTTGTAGGGGTTGCTCGCGTCCTCGAGCATCGCAGCCGTCGGTTCGGCGGTGCTCCCCACCCCGTACGAGACGGAGGCGGCGATCTCGAGCGTCCGCTCCTTGCGCAGCCGGTTCTCGAGCACCCGCGCGAACACGGGCCGCGCCTCGTCGAGGCTCATCTCCCGCTCGACGAGCGAGGCCTTCGTCAGCACCGCCTGCCAGGCATCCGGTGCGACACCCTTGTCGGTGAGGACCTGGACCGTGCGCGCCACGAGCTGACTGAGCACCTGCGCCGCGGTGGCGTCCGACGCGACGTCGTACGCGCCGGCCGCGAGCCACCCCTCGACCTTGCCGCCGGCCTGCTCCGGCAGCCCGATGGCCGCCGCGTCGGCGGCCGCCGCCTGGAGGTCGGCCAACGGGATCGTCGTCTTCTCGCTGATCTTCTCGAGCGTCTGCCACGAGGTCAGACCCTCGGCGAGCGTCAGGTTCAGCGACGCCTTGCTCGCGGGGTCGAGCAGCGCGGCCACCGCGTCGGCGGCGCTGAGCTCGAGCGGGAGCGCGTAGGCGCCCGCGGCGACCTTCGGCGCACCGCTCGAGGCGAACTCACGCGCGAACACGTCAGCGTCGGCGACGACTCCGGCCGCGTGGAGCGCCTTGCCGATCGCGGGGCCGTCGGCGCCCGCCGGGATGGTCACCGTCACCGACCCGTGGCCGGGACCGTCGAAGTCCGTCACGGCGGTCGAGACCGCCGCCTGCGACGTCGACTCGTCATCCTTCAGCAACGACGCGACGACGTACGCCGCGCCGGCGAGCAGCGCCACGACGACGAGCACCACGACGATCCTGCGGCGACGTGCCTCCTGCCGCTCACGCTCCTGCGCGGCACGACCCGCCGCGCGCCGACGTCGCTGCGGCGCCTGCGAGGGCGCGGCGGGGTCGACGACATCGGCCCGAGGGGCCTCGTCCGCCGTCCACCACTGCGTCTGGCTGCCGTTGGTCACGTGCGCGTCGCTCCACCATCGTCCGTCGCCTCGCCCACAGCCCCCTGACGCGTGGTACCGAGCTCCGGGTCCACGTCGACCCGTTCTCCGGGACGACGCCCCGTCGCACGCTCGGCGTCCAGCGCGTACTGCAGGATCACCACCGCGGCGGCCTGGTCGACCACCTCACGATGGCGGCGCCCGGATCTGCCGGACGCCAGCAGCGCCTGATGAGCGGACACCGTACTCATCCGCTCGTCGACCATGCGCACCTCGATGGGTGACACGGCCTGCGCCAGTGTGTCAGCGTACGCGCGGGCTGCGTGGGAAGAGGCACTTTCGGCCCCGGAGAGGTGGCGGGGCAGCCCGATGTACACACACCCCGCACATCGCTCGCGCGCCTCCCGCACGATCCTCGCGATGTCCTTGGGCAGACGTCCCGGACGGTTGCGCGCGTCCCGGGCGAGCGTCTCGACAGGGGTCGCGATGAGGCCGTCGGGGTCGCTCGCGGCGAGCCCGACGCGCACGGTCCCGACGTCGACCGCCAGTCGCGGACCGCGCGCCAGGCCGTGCCCCGCAGGCGTGCCGGACGAGCCGTCGGGCACGTCAGCCCTGGACCGCGGCCCGCACGGCGGCAAGCGCGTCGGCGAGCCGGCCCGCGTCCGTGCCGCCGCCCTGGGCCAGGTCGTCCTTGCCGCCGCCACCGCCGCCGAGCACCTGCGACGCGGACCGCACGAGCGCGCCAGCCTTGAGCCCGGCCTCGCGCGCCGCGGCGTTGGTGGCGACCACGACGACGGGACGGCCCTTGGCGACGCCGCCCACGGCGACGACGGACGGAGCCGAGTCGCCGAGGCGTGAGCGCACGTCGAGCACCAGTGTGCGCAGGTCGTCGGGCGACTGCTCCCCCGCGTCGAACGTGACGACGCGCGTGACCCCGACCTGCTGCGCGGCATCCGCGAGCGAGCCCGCCAGTGCGAGCACCTGGGCCTGGCGCAGCGCGGCCAGCTCCTTCTCGGACTCCTTGAGCTTGGTCATGAGCCCCGAGACGCGCTCGGCGAGCTCGTCGGGTCGCGCGCCCAGCAGGCCGGACAGCTGCCCGACCAGCGCGCGCTCCTTGGCCTGGTAGCCGTACGCACCCGCACCCACGAGCGCGTCGACGCGGCGCACGCCCGAGCCGATCGCCGACTCCGAGAGCAGGGTCACCAGGCCGAGCTCCCCGGAGCGCTTGACGTGCGTCCCCGCGCAGAGCTCGAGCGACCAGTCGCCGCCGATCGAGACGACGCGCACCTCGTTGCCGTACTTCTCGCCGAACAGCGCCATCGCACCCATCGCGCGCGCCTCGTCGATCTGCATGACCGAGTCGGTCACCTCGAGGTCGTCCTGCAGGCGCTCGTTGACCCGCGCCTCGATCTCGCCGACGACCTCGGCGGGCGTGGCCGACGGCGAGCGGAAGTCGAAGCGCAGGCGGCTGGGCGCGTTGAGCGAACCGGCCTGCGTCGCGGTCTGGCCGAGCGACTCGTGGAGCGCCTTGTGCACCAGGTGCGTCGCGGTGTGCGCGCGGGCGATCGCCTGCCGTCGGCCCGTGTCGATCGCCGCGGTGCCGGGCTCACCCAGTGTCACCGTGCCGTCGACGAGCCGACCGTGGTGCACGGACAGGCCCTTGATCGGCGCCTGCACGTCGTCGACCTCGATGCGCGCGCCGTTGTCGAGCACGATCGTGCCCGTGTCCGCCTGCTGGCCGCCGGCCTCGGCGTAGAACGGCGTCACGTCGAGGACCACCTCGACGTCCGCCGGTGCGGTCGCCACGGGCGACGGCACACCGTCGACCAGGAGGCCGACGACCTTGGAGCGCGCCTGCGCGTCGGTGTAGCCGACGAACGTGACCGGCTTGGCCTCCGACTCCGACAGCGTCGCGTGCAGGTCCTGGTACGCGGCGACGTCGGCGTGCCCGGCGCGCTTCGCGAGCGCGTCAGCACGGGCGCGCGAGCGCTGCTCGGACATGAGCGTCTTGAACGCCTCGCGGTCGACGTCGACCCCGTGCTCCTCCGCCATCTCGAGCGTGAGGTCGATCGGGAAGCCGTACGTGTCGTGCAGCTGGAACGCGTCCGCACCCGAGAGCACGGGTCGCGCGTCGGGCGTGGTGCGCGCCGCGGCCTTCGCGCCGGCGACGGCCGTGTCGAGGATCGTCGTCCCGGACGCGAGCGTGCGACGGAACGCCTCCTCCTCGGCGTACGCGACCGTGCTGAGCCGCTCGAAGTCGCGCGTGAGCTCCGGGTAGGACGCGCTCATCGCGTCGCGGCTCAGCGGCAGCAGGACCGGCAGCGCGGGGTCCTCGACGCCCAGCAGGCGCATCGCACGGATCGAGCGGCGCAGCAGGCGGCGCAGCACGTAGCCGCGGCCCTCGTTGGACGGCGTGACGCCGTCGCTCATGAGCATGAGTCCCGACCGCACGTGGTCGGCCACGACGCGCATGCGCACGTCGTCGTCGTGGTCGGCGCCGTAGCGCTTGCCCGAGAGCTCGACGGCGCCGTCGATCACCGGACGGACCTCGTCGATCTCGTACATGTTGTCGACGCCCTGCATCAGGTAGGCCACGCGCTCGAGCCCCATGCCGGTGTCGATGTTCTTCTGCTTGAGGTCACGCAGGATCGGGAACGCGTCCTTCGTCCCGCCGTTGTCGCGCTCGTACTGCATGAACACGAGGTTCCAGATCTCGAGGTACCGGTCCTCGTCGACCACCGGGCCGCCCTCGGCGCCGTACTGCGGGCCGCGGTCCACGTAGATCTCCGAGCAGGGCCCCGCGGGCCCGCGCGCGCCCGTGGACCAGAAGTTGTCGCGCATGCCGCGGCGTTGGATCCGCTCGTCGGGCAGGCCCGCGATGCGCTTCCAGAGCTGGACCGCCTCGTCGTCGTCGTGGAAGACGGTGACCCAGATCGTGTCGGGGTCGAAGCCGTACCCGCCGTCCGCCTGGCTGCTCGTGATGAGCTCCCAGGCGTAGGTGATCGCCCCCTCCTTGAAGTAGTCGCCGAAGGAGAAGTTGCCGTTCATCTGGAAGAACGTGCCGTGGCGCGTGGTCTTGCCGACCTCTTCGATGTCGAGCGTGCGCACGCACTTCTGCACGCTCGTCGCGCGGGGCCACGGCGGCGTCTGCTCGCCGAGCATGTACGGGATGAACGGGACCATGCCCGCGATCACGAACAGCGTCGACGGGTCCGGCGAGATGAGCGGGGCCGACGGCACGACGGCGTGGCCGCGCGCGGAGAAGTAGTCGAGCCAGCGCTGGCGGATCTCGGCGGTACGCATGGTGTCCTCGGTGGTTCTCGATGGGTCGTGGGTGCCCGGGGCCGGGCGGGTGCCGGTACGCGGGCGCGCCGGTCAGGTCGGGCCGGAAGGTGCGGTCTAGAAGAAGGCGGCTTCGCCGTCGTCGTCGGGGTCGTCGAGCGGGCCGGCCCAGTCGGCCGGTGCTGCGCGGTCCGGGCGAGCACGGCGCGAGCCGAGCGCGTCCCGGAGCTCACCGACGTGCTGCGAGCGGTGCGCCCTCAGCTCGTCGACGTCCGCCTCGCCGACGAGGTCGTGCGTGAGCTGGGCCTCGCGCTCGGCGAAGCCCGCGGCGAACTGCGACCGCGCGGTGCCGACCGCACGGGTCAGGCGCGTGGCGCCGTCGACCACGTCGGTCGCGCCCTGCGGCAGGTACGCCTCGGCGATCCGGCGCCCGTTGCGGACGACCACGACCGTGACGGCGACCCCGACGCCGACCCAGAACAGGCGACGCATCATCGGCCCTTGCGCGCGCCGGCGGCCAGGCCGCCGAGCGCGCGCCGCACGCCGTAGGAGAACGCCGCGACCTTGATCATCGGCCCGCCGACCGTCGCCGCGAACAGCGCGGTGAGCGCCGAGACGTTCTGTGACACCTGGGCGGCGGCCGTCGTGACCTTGTCGACGTTGTCGAGCTGACCGTTGGACGACGCCACGAGCTGCGCGGTCTCGTCGAGCACCGGCACGGTGTGGTCCGTGAGCTCCTTGACGGAGTCACGTGCCTCGTCGAGGACACGGCCGAGCTTCAGCAGCGGGACGGCGAGCAGCCCGACGAGCAGCACGAAAGCGATCGCCGCGATGAGTCCCGCGACATCTGCGACCGACATCCCACGTCCTTCCTCGATGACTGTTGCACCCTACCTGCGCACCGCGGCGCCCTGCGCGCACACACGCACGCGCCGAGCGGCCAACGGGACGCGAGCCCCGACCGGGCCCGACACGGCCCCGGTACGACGGAACCCCGCCGCGCACGTGGCGCGGCGGGGTTCCGTGACGTGAGGCGCTGCGTCAGCGGGCGTAGTACTCGACGACGAGCTGGACCTCGCAGGTCACGGGGATCTCGGCGCGCTTCGGGTCGCGGACCAGGACCGCCGAGAGCTTCTCGAGCTGCACGTCGAGGTAGCCCGGGACGGCGGGGAGCACGTCGCGGTGCGCACCGGCGGCGGCGACCTGGAACGGCACGGTCGCCTGGCTCTTCGGCTTGACCTGGATGGTCTGGCCCGGCTTCACGCGGAACGAGGGGCGGTCGACGATCTTGCCGTCGACGAGGATGTGACGGTGCACGACGATCTGACGCGCCTGCAGGATCGTGCGGCCGAAGCCGGCACGCAGGACCAGCGCGTCCAGACGCGTCTCGAGGATCTCGACGAGCGCCTCACCGGTCAGGCCCGGGGCCTTGCGGGCGTCCTGGTACGCACGGGCGAGCTGCTTCTCGCGGAGCGCGTACTGGGCGCGCAGACGCTGCTTCTCGCGCAGACGGACCGCGTAGTCCGACTCGGTGCGACGGCGCGCGCGGCCGTGCTCACCGGGCGGGTAGGGACGCTTCTCGAAGTGCTTGACGGCCTTGGGCGTCAGGGCCAGGCCGAGGGCGCGGCTCAGGCGGACCTGGCGGCGCGAGCGGGTCACACTGCTCACAGTGATACTTCCTGTCGTGTTCGTTTGACGTCACGCCTGCGGGACGGTCGTCCGTGGGCGTGGGGCCGACCTTCGAGGGACCGGGTCTCGTCCGACGAACGGACACGAAACTGACGACCGGTCCTGGCTAGGGCCCCAGGTGGCCGATGCGACGCCCTCCACCACGAGGTGGCGGCGCGCACGACCTGACGACTCTACCTGCTGACCACCCCGAGAGCCGAATCCCCGTGCTGTGACGAGCGCCCGCACGCCCGGCCACCCGCGGGCAGGACGGTCACTCGCCGTCGAGGATCTGGCGGATCCGGTCGAGCCGCTCGGTGACCTGACGCTCGAAACCGCGGTCCGACGGCTCGTAGTAGCGCGTGCCGACGAGCTCGTCGGGCAGGTACTGCTGCGCGGCCACCGCGTGCGGCTCGTCGTGCGCGTACAGGTAGCCCTTGCCGTGCCCGTGCTGCTGGGCCCCCGCGTAGTGCGTGTCCCGCAGGTGCGGCGGGACGGAACCGATGCGGCCCGCCTGAACGTCCGCCAGCGCGCGGTTGATGCCTGCGTACGCCGCGTTCGACTTGGGCGCCGTGGCGAGGTGCACCACGGCCTCGGCAAGGACGAGCCGACCCTCGGGCATGCCGATGAGCTGCACGGCCTGCGCGGCGGCGACCGCGGTCTGCAGCGCGCTGGGGTCCGCCATGCCGACGTCCTCGGCGGCCGAGATCACGAGGCGTCGTGCGATGAACCGCGGGTCCTCCCCCGCCGCGATCATCCGCGCGAGGTAGTGCAGCGCGGCGTCGACGTCCGAGCCGCGCACCGACTTGATGAAGGCGGAGATCACGTCGTAGTGCTGGTCCCCGTCGCGGTCGTAGCGGACCGCCGCGACGTCGATCGCACGCTCGACGGTCGTCAGGTCCACGACCGCAGGGGCCGCGGCGTCGTACGGGCCGTCCGCGAGCGCGGCTCCCGCTGCTGCCTCGAGGATCGTCAGCGCCTTGCGGGCGTCGCCTCCCGCGAGCCGCAGCAGATGGTCCTCGGCGTCCTGCGCGAGCACGACGGTGCCGCCGAGCCCACGTTCGTCGGCCACCGCGCGGCGCACGACGGCGCGCACGTCGTCGACGCCGAGCGGCTGCAGGGTGAGCAGCAGCGAGCGGGACAGCAGCGGGGAGTTGACCGAGAACGACGGGTTCTCGGTGGTCGCGGCGACGAGCGTGACCCACCGGTTCTCGACGCTGGGCAGCAACGCGTCCTGCTGGGCCTTGGTGAAGCGGTGCACCTCGTCGATGAACAGCACGGTCTCGCCGTCGCCCGTCGCGAGACGCCGCCGCGCGTCGTCGACGATCTGCCGGACGTCCTTGACCCCGGCCGTGACCGCCGACAGCTCGACGAACCGGCGCCCCGACGACGAAGCCACGAGGTAGGCCAGGGTCGTCTTGCCCGTACCGGGCGGGCCCCACAGGACCACGGACGACGGCGCAGCCCGACGCTCGGAGTCCCCCGCGGGCTCGACCAGCCGGCGCAGCGGCGAGCCGGGCACCAGCAGGTGCCCCTGGCCGGCCACCTCGTCGAGCGAGCGCGGGCGCATGCGCACCGCGAGCGGCGCACCCGCCGTCGGTGCGGGGACGCCCGCGGTCGTCGACGTCACCGCGTCGAACAGGTCCATGCGCGCAGCGTACGTCGCGCCGCCGACTTCCCCGGATCCGCGGGCTGACGGGCGCGCGGGACGGCCGGACCCCGTGCCCGTCCACAACCCGCGCGCGTCCCGCCCCGTGCGCCGCGCGCGGACCTGCGACGATGACCCGGTGTTCGCTCGACTCGGCCGCATCGTCGCGCATCGCCCCCGCACCGTCGTCGTCGTGTGGGCGGTGCTCGCCGTCCTCGCCTACGCGCTCGCCGGACTCGGCGTGCACGGCGAGTCCGTGTTCCAACGGGTCGCGACTGGCGAGCCCACGGTTCCGGGTTCCGAGAGCGTGGAAGGTCGCGACCTGCTCTACCGGTCGCAGGACGGCGGCGCCTCGCTCACGCTCGTCCTGTCCGACGTCGACCCGAGCGACCCCGCCGTCGGCACCGCCCTCGCCGACTCCCGCCAGGAGCTCGCGGCGATCCCCGGCGTGGCGTCGGTCATCGACCCGCTCGCGCTGCCGGACGGCGTGGCGAACCCGGCCGCGGCGCCCCTCGTCTCGACCGGCGGTGACGGGTTCCTCGTCGTCGTCGACCTCGACGCCACCCTGACCCCGCAGGCGCGGGACACGGCGATCGGCGCGGTCGCCGCGCGGCTCGACGCGGTGCCGGACGACCTGCGCGACGCCGCACCCGACGTCACGGGCATCGTCGGCGGGACGCGGCTGATCGTCGACGAGATCACGTCGCAGGTGAAGCAGGACCTGCGTACGGGCGAGGCGCTGACGCTCCCGATCGCGCTGATCGCGATGGTGCTCGTGTTCGGCGGGTTCCTCGCCGCCGCGATGCCGATGGCCGGCGCGCTCGCCTCGATCGCCGGCGGTCTGGCGACCGTGCTCGGCCTGAGCTACCTCATGGACGTCGACTCGTCCGTGATCAACGTCGTCACGGTGCTCGGGCTCGGCCTCTCGATCGACTACGGCCTCCTCATCGTCTCCCGGTTCCGCGAGGAGCTGCACCAGGTGGTGGACGACGACGGCGGCCGGGCGGCGCGGCGGCGGCGCGGTGACGGCGCGGTCGCGACCGCGATCGAGCGCACGATGGCCACCGCGGGGAGGACGGTCGCCTTCTCGGCCGTGACGGTGGCCGTGGCGATCGCCTCGCTGCTCGTGTTCAGCCCGCAGATCCTTCGCGCCATCGGCGCCGCCGGGTGCGCGGTCGTCCTCATCGCCGTCGCCACGGCGCTCACGCTCGTGCCCGCGCTGCTCACGCTCGCGGGTCGACGCCTCCTGCGTCCGGGCGTGCTCGCGCGGGTCCCGGGCGTGCGCGCCGTCCTCGCCCGGACCATGGACACGCAGTCGCAGGAGGGCGCGTTCTCGCACCTGGCCGGCCGCGTGCAGCGACGCCCGTGGTGGGTGCTGGCCGGCTCGGTCGCGCTGCTCGCCCTGCTCGCCACCCCGCTGCTGCACCTCGAGCTGCGCAGCTCGACGACCGGCCTGCTGCCGCCGGGGAGCACGCAGCGCCAGTTCGTCGAGACGCTCGCGCGCGAGTACCCCGCGGCGACCTCGCCCGCGGTGACCGTCGTCGTCGAGACCTCGCTGGCCGAGGGCACCGCCTGGGCCGCCGAGCTCGCCACGCTGGACGGCGTCGCCTCGGTCGACCCGCCGAGCGCGGCCGGCGCGTACGTCGTCATCGGCGTGCGGCCGGACACGGACGACGGAGGCGGTCCGGTCGCGCGCGACGTGGTCGAGGAGATCCGCGGGCTCGACCCCGCGTTCCCGACATGGGTCACCGGTCAGGCCGCGTTCCAGATCGACTTCGTCGCCGCGCTCGAGGACGGCGCGCCGCTCGCCGCGGCGATCGTGGGCCTCGCGACCCTGCTGCTGCTCTTCCTCATGACGGGCTCGTTCGTGCTGCCCGTCAAGGCGCTCGTGACCAACCTGCTGTCGCTCGCGGCGTCGCTCGGCGTGCTGGTCCTGGCCTTCCAGGACGGCCACCTTGAGCGCCTGCTCGGGTTCGTCTCGACCGGGGGCATCGAGACGTACGTGCTCGCGCTCGTCGTCGCCTTCGGGTTCGGCCTCGCGATGGACTACGAGGTGTTCCTCCTGTCGCGCATCAAGGAGCTGCACGACGAGGGCCGGCCCACGCTCGAGGCGATCCGCATCGGCCTGCAGCGCTCCGGACGGATCATCACGTCCGCCGCGGCGATCCTCATCATCGTGTTCGGCGGCTTCGTCGCCGGCCAGCTCCTGGTGATCAAGGAGGTCGGGTTCGCGCTCGCCGTCGCGGTGCTGATCGACGCGACGATCGTGCGGCTGCTGCTGGTCCCCGCGACGATGACGGTCCTCGGGGACCTCAACTGGTGGGCGCCCCGCTGGGCCGCGCGCGTCCACGACCGCATCGGCCTGACCCACTGACATGAGGCGTGACCGCAGCCGCACCGCCACCTACCGCGGCGCGCCCAGGGCCGCCCGGATCGCCGTCGCGGTCGTCCTCACCCTGTGGTCGGTCGGCTGCGTCCGCTGGCTCGTCAGGACCGCCACCACGGCGAGTGACGACACGGCAGACCTGGCTGCCCCGTGGTTCTTCAGCGCGCTTGCCACCGTGGTGATCGTGGCGGCCGCCGTCCGCTCATGGTGGTGGGTCCGCGAGTCGCGCGCAGGCCGGTTCGACCTGCCACCCGTCGAGCCCGCTGAGCCCCGCCGGCACGCGTCGTTCGACGACGAGCGCGAGGAGCCCCCGCCCGTCAGGTGGTGAGTCACGGCCGCCGTGGGCAGCGCGACGGCCCGGCGGTGTGCCGACCGCGAGGCGAGGTCGGCACACCGCCGGACCGGCAGCTGGTCGGGCAGTCGGGGCGGTCGCGGCCTCAGGACGCCGGGGCGACCTCCGGAGCCGGCTTGGCCTCCTTGGGCTTGGCGTCGACGCCCGCCTCACGCCGCTGCGCGGCCGTGATCGGCGCCGGCGCCTGCGTGAGCGGGTCGTAGCCGCCACCCGACTTCGGGAACGCGATGACCTCACGGATCGACTCCGAGGCGGTCAGCAGCGCGACGATGCGGTCCCACCCGAACGCGATCCCGCCGTGGGGCGGCGCACCGAACTGGAAGGCGTCGAGCAGGAAGCCGAACTTCTCCTGCGCCTCCTCCTCGCCGATGCCCATGACCTCGAACACCCGCTGCTGCACGTCGCGACGGTGGATACGGATCGAGCCGCCACCGATCTCGTTGCCGTTGCAGACGATGTCGTAGGCGTACGCGAGCGCCTCGCCCGGGCTCTCCTCGAACCGGTCGATCCACTCCGGGGTCGGCGACGTGAACGCGTGGTGCACCGCGGTCCAGGCGCCCTCGCCGACCGCGACGTCGTCGTCCTCGCCCGTGGGCTTGAACAGCGGCGCGTCGACGACCCACACGAACGACCACTCGTCCTCGTCGATCAGGCCGCCGCGACGACCGATCTCGAGCCGCGCGGCACCGAGCAGCGCACGGGCCTCGGACTGCTTGCCCGCGGCGAAGAAGATCGCGTCGCCCGGCTGGGCGCCCGTCGCCGCGGCCAGGCCGGCACGCTCGTCGTCGGTGATGTTCTTCGCGACCGGCCCGCCGAGCTCGCCGTCCTCGCCCACCGTCACATAGGCGAGGCCCTTGGCCCCGCGCTGCTTGGCCCACTCCTGCCAGGCGTCGAACCCGCGACGCGGCGTGTCCGCACCGCCCGGCTGCACCACGGCGCCGACGTAGGGCGCCTGGAACACGCGGAACGGCGTGCTCGCGAAGTACGCGGTCAGGTCGACGAGCTCGAGCCCGAACCGCAGGTCGGGCTTGTCCGTGCCGTAGCGGGCCATCGCGTCGGCGAAGGTCATGCGCTGGATCGGCGTCGGGATCTCGACGTCGACCAGGCGCCACAGTGCGACGAGTACCTCCTCGGCGAGGGCGATGACGTCGTCCTGCTCGACGAAGCTCATCTCGACGTCGAGCTGCGTGAACTCGGGCTGGCGGTCCGCGCGGAAGTCCTCGTCGCGGTAGCAGCGCGCGATCTGGTAGTACCGCTCGAGCCCGGCGACCATGAGGAGCTGCTTGAAGAGCTGGGGCGACTGCGGCAGCGCGTACCAGCTGCCCGGCGAGAGCCGCGCGGGCACCAGGAAGTCGCGCGCGCCCTCGGGCGTCGATCGCGTGAGGGTCGGCGTCTCGACCTCGACGAAGTCGTGCGCGTCGAGCACCGCGCGCGCGGCCTGGCTGACCTTCGAGCGCAGCTTGATGGCGCGCGCCGGGGCAGGCCGGCGCAGGTCGAGGTAGCGGTACTTGAGTCGCGTCTCCTCGCCGACCTGCTCGTCGAGCGACGACGAGACCTGGAACGGCAGCGGCGCCGACTCGTTGAGCACGACGACCTCGGACGCGACGACCTCGATCTCGCCCGTCGCGAGGTTCGCGTTCTCGTTGCCCTCGGGACGACGACCGACCTCGCCCGTGACCTGCAGGACGTACTCGGAGCGCAGGCCGTGCGCCACCGCCTCGTCACGGATCACGACCTGCGCGACGCCCGACGCGTCACGCAGGTCCACGAACGCGACGCCGCCGTGATCGCGCCGGCGGTCCACCCAGCCCGTGAGCGTGACGGTGGTGCCGATGTGCTCGGCCCGCAGCGAGCCGGCGGTGTGGGTGCGCAGCACGGAAGGTCCTTCAGGTCGGGGATCACGCCCGGACGGGCGCCGTGACGATCATAGTTCGGCGCGGTCACGACGTCCGACGGCCGCGCGCGTCCGTGCGCCACCGCCCCGACCGGCCCTAGAACAGGCTCGGTTGCACCTCCGCGGCGGCCGCGTGCGCGGCGGCCACGGACCGCTTGCCCCACCTCAGGCCTGCCCCGTCCCGGTGCCGCGGGTCCCCGGCGCGCCGCTGCTGGTCCTCCTGGGCACGCTGGTCGTGGGCGCGGCGGCCGTGGGCATCCGGGTCGAGCCCGTGCTTCGCCAGCAACGGTCGGGCACGCGCGCTGAGCCAGGCGCGGTACTCGCCGTGCGCGTAGGAACCGCTGCCGTACACCCGGCCGTAGCCCGCGACGAGGTCGGGTCGCTCCCGGCCGAGCCACGACAGGAACCACTCGCGCGCACCGGGGCGCAGGTGCAGCGGCAGCACGGACGCCCGCCCCGCGCCTGCCTCGGCCACCGCCGCGAACAGCCGCTCCAGGTGGTCCGTCGAGTCGGTGAGCCACGGCAGGACGGGCGCCACCATGACGTGCACGGGCAGCCCCGCGTCCCGGATGGCCCGGACGAGGTCGAGCCGGGCCTTGGCCGTGGGCGTCCCCGGCTCGAGGCTCTGCTGCAGCTCGTCGTCGAGCACGGCGATCGAGACCGCGAGCGAGACCGGGACCTCGCGCGCCGCAGCCTCGAGCAGCGGCAGGTCCCGGCGCAGCAGCGTGCCCTTGGTGAGGATCGACAGCGAAGTCGCGGCCCCCGCGAGGGCGTCGATCACGTCCGGCATCAGGCGGTAGCGACCCTCGGCCCGTTGGTACGGGTCGGTGTTCGTGCCGAGGGCCACGTGCTCGCGTCCCCAGGACGGCTTCGCGAGCTCGCTGCGCAGCACCTCGGCCACGTTCGTCTTGACGACGATCTGGGTGTCGAAGTCGCGGCCCGCGTCGAGCTCGAGGTAGCGGTGCGTGCCCCGGGCGAAGCAGTAGACGCACCGGTGCAGGCAGCCGCGCATCGGGTTCACGGTCCAGCGGAACGGGACCTGGGACGCGTCCGGGACGCGCGAGAGCTCGGAACGGGCCCGGACCTCGTGGAACGTCACGCCGGCGAACTCGGGCGTCCGCACGGTGCGCACGAGCCCGGGCAGCTCCAGCCCCGGGAGCGCACCCTCGTCGGCCTCGATCTTCTGCCCGTCCCACCGCACGCCACGATTCGAACACATGTACGCACGGCGTGCAAGGGTTGCGCCCGCGCCACCGGGACCGTTCGCCGGGCCCGGGCGGGCGTGGTCGCGCGTCAGCCGGCGGCGACCACGCGCGGGAAGAGGTCCTCCGCCGGAGGCGCCCAGGTCGCCGCGTCCGCGGGTGCCTGCTCGCCCGACCGGATGTCCTTGACCTCGTCCGCGGTACCGCCCGCGTCCGCGGGACCCGGGAACCAGACGAACGGGATGCCACGACGGTCCGCGTGCTTGATCTGCTTGCCGAACTTCGCCGCGGAGGGCGCGACCTCGACGGGGATGCCACGCGCCCGCAGCGCGGTCGCCACCGCGTCGGAACGGTGCCGGTCATCCTCCGACGAGACGGCGACGAGCACCGCCGACGGCACCGACCGGGTCGCGCGGACGAACCCCGCCCCCAGCAGCCGCGAGACGAGCCGCGAGACGCCGATCGACAGCCCGACGCCGGGGTAGCTGTTCGCCCCGTCGGACGCGAGCGTGTCGTACCGCCCGCCCGAGCAGATCGAGCCGAGCTGCTCGTGCCCGACGAGCACGGTCTCGTACACCGAGCCCGTGTAGTAGTCCAGGCCGCGCGCGATCTTCAGGTCGGCGACGACGACGCCCGGCGCGCGGTCCTGCGCGGCGCGCACGAGCTGGCCGAGCTCGCCCAGCCCCTCGTCCAGCAGCTCGTGCTGCGCACCCACCTCGACCGCGAGCTGGAGCACCCGGTCGACGACGTCCTCGTCGGTCCCGCTGATCGCCGCCAGCCGCAGGCACGCCTGCGCCTGCTCGGGCGTGGCGCCCGCCTCGGCGACCACCAGCTCGGCGACGGCGTCCGGACCGATCTTGTCGAGCTTGTCGATGCTGCGCAGCACCGCCTCGACGTCAGTCAGGCCCAGGCCACGGTAGAAGCCCTCCGCGACCTTGCGGTTGTTGACCAGGATGCGCACGGGAGGCAGCCCGATCTCCTGCAGGGCGGTGAGCGCCTCGGCCATGACGAGCGGCAGCTCGACCTCGTAGTGGTAGGGCAGAGCACCCGCGCCCACCACGTCGATGTCCGCCTGCACGAACTCCCGGAACCGGCCGTCCTGGGGCCGCTCGCCGCGCCACACCTTCTGGATCTGGTAGCGCCGGAACGGGAACGCGAGGTGACCGGCGTTCTCGAGAACGTACCGCGCGAACGGGACCGTGAGGTCGAAGTGCAGGCCCAGCTGGCCGGCGCGGTCCGGGGTCGCGTCCGGCTCCTCCTGCAGCCGCCGCAGCACGTAGACCTCCTTGGAGGTCTCCCCCTTGCGCAGCAGCTGGTCGAGCGGCTCGACGGCGCGCGTCTCGATCCCCGCGAAGCCGTGCAGCTCGAACGTGCGCCGCAGCACGTCGAGCACGTGCTGCTCGACGATGCGGCCCTCGGGCAGCCACTCGGGGAATCCGGACAGGGGTGTCGGTCGCGCCATGTGCACGATCTTCCCAGACGACGAGGCCGTGCTCGTCGTGCCGTCTCAGCGATGCGCGAGGAACGGGTTCGTCGCGAGCTCCTGGGCGATCACGCTCGTCGGACCGTGACCTGGGACGACGTGGGTGGCCGGGTCGAGGCGCGCGACGACCTCCCGCAGGGTGCGCTCCATGACCTGCGGGTCGCCTCCCGGCAGGTCGGTGCGACCGACCGTGCCGGCGAACAGGACGTCGCCCGTGAAGGCGAGGCCCTCGGTGAGGTAGAGCGTCGAACCCTCCGTGTGACCGGGCGCGTGCCGTGCGACGAGGTCGAAGCCCTCGAGCCCGAGTGCGACGTCGTCGTCGCGCTCGGGCGCGCTCTCGTCGGCCCGGGAGGTGCCGAACGTGCGCACGTCCTGCGGCGGCGTGTACGACGACGGGTCCACTCCCGCTGCGGCGAGCGCCTGGGCGAGCGGCCCGGACGGGTCGTGCGGGGCGCCTCCCAGCACGCCGAGCGTCCCGAACGGGTCAGCGAGCCGGTACGCGTCGCGTGCGTGCACGTGCACGGGCACCTCGAGGCGACGGGAGAGCTCCGCGGCGCCCCAGGTGTGGTCGACGTGCCCGTGCGTCAGCACGACCGCGCGCGGGTGCAGGCCACGCTCCCCCACCGCGGCGACCACCGCGTCCGCGACCAGCGCGCCCGCGTCCACCACGACGCAGGCGCCGTCGTCCGCCACGAGCACGCTCGAGCGTGCACCGAACACCGCAGAGATCACCGTCAGCACGTCCACGCTCGAAGGCTATCGGCGCCCCCTGCGACGACGCCCGGCGCGGCCCGTCGGGGGCCGGGCGCCGCCCGTGGGACGAGACCGTGACCGGGTTGTGATCCACGCGCGCCGTGTGCGGATCGCGCACGTCCGCCACCTGCCTAGACTGTCCGGGGTTCCACTGTGCGACGACGCATCGCGTCCCGCACGGTGCACAGACAGTCACGCGAGGAGTGCGGGTGTCCAACAAGCGGGAGCGCGAGTACGAGCGCCGCCGGATGGAGAAGTGGCAGGCACGGCACGCCGAGGCCGTCCGTCGGCGTCGGCGTCGGATCGTCGCGGGGTCGGTCGTCGGGGCGCTCGTCCTGGTCATCGGCGTCGTCGCGGCCGTCGTCGCGAACAACGCCGACGACGCCACCCCCGCCGCGTACTCGACCGACACCCCGAGCCCCGACGCGACGCAACCTCCCGTCGACGCCACACCCACGGCCGCGCCCACCAACTCCGAGCTGGTCCCCGATCCCGCGCTCGCCGAGGGCCGCACGTGGACCGGCGAGATCGACCTGAACGCCGGTCCGCTCCAGGTCTCGCTCGACGGCGCGGCCGCGCCGCAGGCGGTCGCGAACTTCGTGACGCTCGCGAAGGACGGCTTCTTCGACGGTACGAAGTGCCACCGCCTCACCACCGAGGGGATCTACGTGCTGCAGTGCGGCGACCCCCAGGCGACGGGCATGGGCGGGCCAGGCTACTCGTGGGGACCGATCGAAAACGCGCCCGCCGACGGGACGTACCCCGCCGGGACCATCGCGATGGCGCGCCAGAGCGGGAACGGCAGCTCGATGGGCTCGCAGTTCTTCATCGTGTACGACACCAGCTCCATCCCGTCAGACAAGGCGGGCGGCTACACCGTGTTCGGCCAGGTCACGTCCGGCTTGGACGTCGTCAAGGCCATCGCCGACGCGGGCACGGCACAGGGTTCGCCAGACGGCCCTCCCGTGTCCGACGTCATCATCGAGGGAGTGAAGATCCAGTGACGCAGACCCCGGACCAGTCGGCCGAGATCGCCGCCGACGGCGTGACGGAGCCCACCTCCCCCGATGTGAGCGCACCTGCCCCCGAGGCGGCCGCCCAGGACGCGACCGACCAGGTCGCCACGACCGATGTCGTCACCGACGAGGCACCCGTCACCGAGGCACCCGCCGAGCAGGCGGCCACCGACCAGGCACAGGCCGACGAGACACCCCGCGCTGAGGCGCCGGGTGCTGCCGCGACCGAGGAGGCGCCTGTCGCGGAGGCAGCCGTCGAGGCTGCGGTCGAGGAGACATCCTCGGACGACGCTGCGGCCGCACAGGACGCAACCACCGACGAGATCGCCGAGGTCCCGTCGACTAAGGACGCACCGGTCGCGGAGGTTCCGGTCGAGGAGGTTCCGGCCGAGGACGCGGCGACGGCGCCGACCAGCGCAGCCCGCCCCACGCCCGCCTCGATCAAGCCCGGGCCGCGCCCGGTCCCCCGCCCTCCCGTGAACGTCGCCCCCGCTGCGCCGAGCGCGCCCGCAGCACCCGCGACGCCGGCCGTCGTGGTCACGCCCCCGGTCGACGCCGCCGAGGCCGCGCACGCGGCCACGTTCGGCTCGGTCGACGCCGACGGCACCGTCTCGGTCCGTGAGGCAGCGGGCGAGCGCGTGGTCGGCCAGTACCCGGGCGCGACGGCCGAGGAGGCGCTGGCGTTCTACGTCCGCCGGTTCCTGGACCTGCAGGCGAAGGTGACCGTGTTCGAGGCGCGCCTCGGCGCGACCGACCTGTCGGTCAAGGAGATCGACCAGACGCTCACGCGCCTGACCGAGGAGACCGCCGAGCCGGCCGCGGTCGGCGACCTGGACGCGCTCCGGGCGCGTCTCGACGCGCTGCGCGGTGTCGCGGCCGAGCGTCGTGCCCGCGCGGAGGCCGAGCGCCAGGCCGCGCGAGCGGCAGCGGTCGAGGCCCGCACCGCCATCGTCGAGCAGGCCGAGAAGATCGCCGAGACCGACCCGAGCCGCATCCAGTGGCGCCCCGCCGGCGAGCAGCTGCGAGGCCTGCTCGACCAGTGGAAGGACGCGCAGCGGACCGGTCCGCGTCTCGACCGGCCGACCGAGGAGGCGCTCTGGAAGCGGTTCAGCCACGCGCGCACCACGTTCGACCGCGAGCGTCGCCACTTCTTCGCCGAGCTCGAGCAGTCCAACGCCGCGGCCAAGCAGGCCAAGGAGCGCCTGGTCGACGAGGCCGAGCGGCTGCAGTCCAGCTCCGACTGGGGCGCCACCGCCGGCGCGTTCCGCGACCTGATGGCGCAGTGGAAGTCGGCCGGACGCGCGAGCCGCGCCGACGACGACGCGCTGTGGGCCCGGTTCCGTGCTGCGCAGGACGCCTTCTTCGCCGCCCGTGACGCCCAGAACGCCGCGACGGACGCCGAGTTCGCGGCGAACCTCGAGGTCAAGGAGTCGCTCCTCGTCGAGGCGGAGGCGCTGCTGCCGATCTCCGACCTGGGCGCGGCCAAGCAGGCGATCCGCGGGATCCAGGACCGGTGGGAGGCCGCGGGCAAGGTGCCCCGCGGCGACATCCAGCGTGTCGAGGGCCGCCTGCGCGCGGTCGAGACCGCGATCCGCGAGGCCGAGCAGAAGCAGTGGAGCCGCACCAACCCCGAGACGCGCGCACGCGCCGAGGGTGCCGCTGCACAGCTCGAGCAGGCGATCGTCGGGCTCGAGAAGGACCTCGAGAAGGCCAAGGCCGCCAAGGACCAGCGCCGCATCGCCGAGGCGCAGGCCGCGCTCGACGCGCGGCGCGCCTGGCTCGAGCAGGTCCAGCGGGCCGCGCAGGACGCGCGAGGCTGACCACGGGCTGAGCCCACGGGCGCGGCCGCGCGCGCCCGTCGTCCACAGGCCCCGCACGACGACGAGAGGGCGTCGGGCATCCTCACCGGATGACCGACGCCCTCTCGCTGCTCCCCACCGAGCTCGTCCTGCCGCGGCTCGTGCGCCGCTGCGACACCGCGACCGCCGACTGGGCGGGGATGCTGCGCGACGGCGTGCTGCTCCCCGTGACCGAGTCCGTCGCGGTCGTCGGGCCCGAGCCGCCGAGCCCGGACGACCGCGCGCGGGCGCTCGTCACGGCCCTGCCCCGGCACGGCGTGCTCGGGCGCGACAGCGCGGCCTGGGTGCACACCGGGACGAGGCCGCCCGCGCGCGCGTGCGTCCTGGTGCCCGTCGGCGTGCGGCGACCGGCCCCGCGGCCGGACCGGACGTGCGCCGAGGCGGTCTTCGGACCCTCTGACGTCGTCCTGGTCGCGGGAACCGCGGTGACGACCCCGGAGCGCACGGCCGAGGACGTCGCGCGCTGGCTCGCCCCCGACGACGCGGTGGCCCGGCTCGTCGACCTCGCGGCGCACGGACTGGACCTCGCGACCGTCCGACGGCGGCTCACCGCACTCGCCGGGCGGCGCCACGTGCGGCGGGCGCACGCCGTCCTCGAGGCAGCACTCGAGCGCGACGGCGCCCAGGGCGACCTCGCGAGGCTCAGCGCAGCGCGTCCTCCGGACGCGAACCCGTGAGCCGGTAGACGTCGAACACGCCCTCGATCTTGCGCACGGCCGCCAGCACCGACGTCAGGTGGGACGGCTCGGCCATCTCGAACACGAACCGCGACATCGCGACGCGGTCGCGCGACGTCGAGACGGAGGCCGACAGGATGTTCACGTGGTGGTCCGACAGGACCCGCGTGACGTCGGAGAGCAGACGCGCGCGGTCGAGCGCCTCGACCTGGATCTGCACGAGGAACAGCGACGACGACGTGTGGCTCCACTCGACGTCGACCATGCGCTCGGGCTGCGCGCGCAGCTGCTCGACGTTGATGCAGTCGCTGCGGTGGACGCTCACGCCCGCGCCCCGGGTCACGAACCCGACGATGTCGTCGCCCGGCACCGGGGTGCAGCACTTCGCGAGCTTGACCCAGATGTCCTCGACGCCACGCACGACGACGCCCGGGTCGCCGGTGCGGACCCGGCGCGCGGTCGGACCTGGCCGGGCGGTCTCTGCGAGGTCCTCCTCCGCGCCCGTCTCGCCGCCGAGCGACTGGACGAGCCGCTGCACGACGCTGGCCGCGGACGCCTGACCCTCGCCGACCGCCGCGTAGAGCGCGGACACGTCGGGGTAGCGCATCTCGGTCGCGAGGGCGACGAGCGACTCGTGCGACAGCAGGCGCTGCATCGGCAGGTTCTGCTTGCGCATCGCCTTCGCGATCGAGTCCTTGCCGTGCTCGATCGCCTCCTCGCGGCGCTCCTTGGAGAACCACTGACGGATCTTGTTGCGCGCGCGGGGGCTCTTGACGAAGCCGAGCCAGTCGCGGCTCGGTCCGGCGGTCTCGGACTTCGAGGTGAAGACGTCGACGACGTCGCCGTTCTCGAGCGTCGAGTCGAGCGGGACGAGGCGGCCGTTCACGCGCGCGCCCATCGTGCGGTGCCCGACCTCCGTGTGCACCGCGTACGCGAAGTCGACGGGCGTCGAGCCCTGCGGCAGAGCGATCACGTCGCCCTTGGGCGTGAAGACGTAGACCTCGGAACCGGCGATCTCGAACCGCAGCGAGTCCAGGAACTCCGTGGGGTCGGCGGTCTCGCGCTGCCAGTCGACGAGCTGACGCAGCCACGTCATGTCGCCGCCCGCGGGCGCGTCGTCGGTCGCGTTCTTCGCGTTCTCCTTGTACTTCCAGTGCGCCGCGACGCCGTACTCCGCGCGGCGGTGCATGTCGTGCGTGCGGATCTGGATCTCGACCGGCTTGCCCCCCGGCCCGATCACGGTCGTGTGCAACGACTGGTACAGGTTGAACTTGGGCATCGCGATGTAGTCCTTGAACCGGCCGGGGACCGGGTTCCATCGCGCGTGCAGCGCGCCGAGCGCCGCGTAGCAGTCGCGCACGGTGTCGACCAGGACGCGCACGCCCACCAGGTCGTAGATGTCCGCGAAGTCGCGGCCGCGCACGATCATCTTCTGGTAGATCGAGTAGTAGTGCTTCGGCCGGCCCGTGACCGTGGCCTTGATCTTCGCAGCCCGCAGGTCCGCCCCGACCTGGTCGCGCACGACCGCGAGGTACTCCTCGCGGGCCGGGGCGCGCTCGGCGACGAGGTGGACGATCTCGTCGTACACCTTCGGGTAGAGGGTCGCGAAGGACAGGTCCTCGAGCTCCCACTTGATCGTGTTCATGCCGAGGCGGTGCGCCAGCGGCGCGTAGATCTCGAGGGTCTCCCGCGCCTTCTTCTCGGCCGAGGCCGCGGGGACGAACTTCCACGTGCGGGCGTTGTGCAGGCGGTCGGCGAGCTTGATCACGAGCACGCGGATGTCGTGCGCCATCGCGACGACCATCTTGCGGACCGTCTCGGACTGCGCCGCGTCGCCGTAGGTGACCTTGTCGAGCTTCGTCACGCCGTCGACGAGCATCGCGACCTCGGGCCCGAACTCGCGCCGGAGCTGCTCGAGCGAGTACTCGGTGTCCTCGACCGTGTCGTGCAGGAGCGCGGCGACCAGCGTCGAGGGCGTCATCCCGAGCTCGGCGAGGATCGTCGCGACCGCGACGGGGTGCGTGATGTACGGGTCGCCGCTCTTGCGGAGCTGGCCGCGGTGCGCCCGCTCGGCGACGACGTACGCGCGCTCGACCGTGCTCAGGTCGGCCTTCGGGTGATTCGCGCGCGCCGCCTGGAGGACCGGCTCGAGCGCCGGGTACGCCGGGCCCCTGGCGCTGCCGAACCGCGTGAGGGCAGCGCGCACCCGCGACGCCGACGAGCCGTTCTGCTCGGCGGTCGCAGCCGACGCCTGCCCGGCCGACGAACCCGCTGACGCCTCGGGCGAGCGGTCGCCTGCGGTGGGCGCGGCGAGGTCCTCGGTCACCCGGACTCCCTCCGTGCTGGTCACGCTGGATCGCACGAGTCTACGACCGTCGCGCGATCGCCTCGCACGCAGGGCGCCCGGCGGCGGTCGCGTGCCTGGTCGGACGAACGGTCAGTCGACCGTGACCACCGAGTCGATGGCCAGGCCCTCGAGGTGCCGGCGTCCGTCGAGTCCCGCGATCTCGACCAGGAAGGACAGCCCGACCACCTCGGCGCCACAGGCGCGCAGCAGTCGGACGGTCGCGGCGGCGGTACCACCGGTCGCCAGGACGTCGTCGACGACGAGCACCCGCGCACCAGCCGGGATCGTGAACGGCTGGATCTCGATCGACGCGTCGCCGTACTCCAGCGAGTAGGACTCGGTGGCGAGCGGGCCGGGCAGCTTGCCGGCCTTGCGGACGGGGACGAGCCCCGCACCCAGCGCGGTCGCGATGGGCGCTGCGAGCAGGAACCCGCGCGCCTCCATGCCCGCGACGAGGTCCACGGGTCCGTGCGCCGGGGACGCCATCGTCGCAACCACGTCCGCGAAGGCGCTCGCGTCGGCGAGCAGCGGCGTGATGTCACGGAACAGCACCCCGGGCTGCGGGTAGTCCGGGACCAGGCGGACGAGCGCGTTGACCCGGCGCACGACATCGTCGCGCGCCGGGTCGCCCACGATGGGGAAGGTGCTCATCGGGACGGCTTGCGCCGCTTCGGCTGTGCCGCCTGCCCGAGGTGAGTGCCCGGACGCAGCTGAGCCGCAGCGTGCGGGACGGCGACACCACCGGCTCCGACGGTCTCCGCGTCGACACCCACGCGCGCGGCCAGCACCTTGGCGGTGTGCGCCTTGATCCGCGGCTCCTGCTCCCGCAGCGTCACCTCGAGCGGGGTCGCGAGGAAGATCGAGGAGTACGCGCCGACGAGCATGCCGACGAACAGCGCGAGCGCGATGTCACGCAGCGTCCCGGCGCCGAGGATCGCGGCGCCGACGAACAGGATCGCCGAGACGGGCAGCAGCGCCACGACCGAGGTGTTGATCGAGCGCACCAGCGTCTGGTTGACGGCGAGGTTCGCCTTCTCGGCGTACGTGAAGCGACTCTGGTCCAGCGTGTCCGCGGTGTTCTCACGCACCTTGTCGAACACCACGACCGTGTCGTAGATCGAGTACCCCAGGATCGTCAGGAAGCCGATCACCGTCGCCGGTGTGACCTCCCATCCGATCCCCGCGTACAGGCCGACCGTGATGATCAGGTCGTGGAACAGCGCGATCAGCGCCGCCAGCGCCATGCGCCAGTTGCGGAAGTAGATCGTCATGACGACCGTGACGAACACCAGGAACACCAGGATTCCCGAGATCGCCTTGCGGGACACGTCCTGCCCCCACGTCGGGCCGACGAACTGCGTCGTGATCTCGTCCTCGGTCACGTCGAACGCGGCCTGCAGGGCGTCACCGACCTTGTTGACCTGCTCGTCGGTGAGCTCGGCGACCTGGATGCGCAGCGAGTCGGCACCGAGGTTCGTCACCTCGGGCGACTCCCCCGACGCGATCCCCTGGACCGTGTCGATGGCGAGCTGCTGGTCGCGGTCGCCCGCGATGCCCGACACGACGAACTCCGAGCCGCCCCGGAACTCGATGCCCGGGTTCAGCCCCGGCTTGATCAGCAGCGCGGCCGAGATCAGCACGAGGATCGTCGACGCGATGTAGAAGATGCGCCGGTGTCCGACGATGTCGTACGAACGACGGCCCGTGTACAGGTCGTTGCCCCACTGGGCGAATCCGACGGCCATCAGTGCTCGCTCCCCTCGACCGGCGCGTCGCCGGCCGTGTCGTCCTTCGGTGCGTCGGAGACCGCGCGGTCCTTGGTCGTGCCCTGCTCAGCGGCCCGCTGCGCGGCACGGCGCTCGGCGATCGTCAGGCCGTCCTGCCGTGCGCCCACCGTCGCGGGCGTGCGGACCGCGTCGGCGGTCGCGTCGTCGCCCGGCTCGACGTCCGTACGCCGACCCGTCACGACCTGGCCCCGGCCGACGTACCGCGCGCCGACGACGCCCAGGCGGCGCGGGTCGAGACCCGAGGCCGGGTGGCCCTCGCTGAAGAACTTCGTCTTCGACAGGAGCTCCATGAGCGGGTGCGTGAAGAGGAACACGACGATGACGTCGATGATCGTCGTCAGACCCAGCGTGAACGCGAACCCGCGCACGCCGCCGACCGCCAGGAAGTACAGGACGAAGGCCGCGATGAGGTTGACCGCGTCCGAGGCCAGGATCGTGCGGCGGGCGCGTGCCCAGCCCCGCTCGACCGCGGCGCCCAGCGTGCGCCCCTCCCGCAGCTCGTCACGGATGCGTTCGAAGTAGACGATGAACGAGTCCGCCGTGATACCGATCGCGACGATCAGACCCGCGACACCGGGGAGCGACAGGCGGTAGCCCTGCGTCCACGACAGCAGCGTGATCACGCCGAACGTCAGGAGCGCGGCGATCCCGAGCGACGCGACCGTCACCAGGCCCAGCGTGCGGTACTGCAGCAGCGAGTACACGACGACGAGGAGCAGGCCGATGATGCCCGCGAGCAGGCCCTTCTGGAGCTGCTCGGAGCCGAGCGTGGCCGAGATCTGCTGCTCGCTCTGCACCTTGAAGTCGAGCGGGAGCGAGCCGAAGTTGAGCCGGTTCGCGAGCTGCGCGGCGGTGGTCTGGTTGAAGCTGCCCGAGATCTGCGCCTGGCCGTTCGGGATCGCCTTCTCGACGCTGGGCGCCGAGATCACGAGCCCGTCGAGCACCATCGCGAACTGGTTCAGCGGGCTGCTCTGGGTCGCGAGGCGCGTCGTGACGTCCGTGAACTGCTTGGCCCCCGTGGACGAGAACTCCATGTTCACGACCCAGCGGTTGCCCATCGCACCGCTCGGCAGGACCTCCAGGCCCGACGAGGCCGAGGAGATCTCCTTCCCGTCGATCTCGACGGGGCCGAGGATGTACTTCAGGCCGTCGCTGTTGCCCTCGCTGTCGACGCCACAGCTGACGAACGCGGCGTCGGCCTTGCCCGAGGTGCCGCCGCCGAGGTTCGACGGGTCGGTGCAGTCGAGCGCGTCGAACTGCGCGCGGATCTCGTCGGTGACCCAGTACGCGGCGTCGCTCGCGGACGCGGGCTCGCTCGGCCGCTGGGGCGCAGCCGTGGGGTCGGCCGTCGGCTCCTGGGTCGGTGCGTCGGTGGCCTCGGGCGTCGCGGGCGCACTCGCGTCGTCCGTCGCGTCCGCCGTGGTGTCCGCGGACTCCGTGGGGGCAGGCGCGACCGTCTCGTCGCTGCCGGGCTCCGTGGTCGCGTCGGGCGTCGGCTCACCGGTCGCTGCGGCCGTCGGCGCCTGCGTCGGCTGTGCCGAGAACGCGTAGTCCTGCACGAGGACCGGGCGGAACTCCATGTGCGACGAGCGGCTGACCGTGGCGATCGTCTCGTCGGAGGCCTTGCCCGGGATCGCGACGACGATGTTGTTGCCGCCCTGGCTGCTGATCTCCGCCTCGGACACGCCCGAGCCGTCGACCCGCTGGCGGATGACGTTGATCGCCTGGCTGATGTCCTCCGCCGTCGGCTCGCGCCCGTCGGTGGACACCGGGGTCAGGATGATCTGCGTCCCGCCCTCGAGGTCGAGGGCCAGCTTGGGCGTCCAGGTCGCGTCGGACGTCTTCGTACCGATGAAGACCGCCAGGAAGGGCAGCACCACGATGACCACCAGCGTGATCAGGGTGCGAACCGGCCGGCGGCGGCGTGTGGGTGGGGCCAACGGAGTTCTTCTCTCGTGCGCGCACCGGTCGCATGCGACCGGTGGGGTCATGGCCCGCCGAACAGCTCGACGGGCCGCGTGGGCTACTTCCGGTCGGTCTCGTCGTCTCCCCGGGTGGGCGGAAGCGACGACAGGTCGTCCGGCACGTCGATCACGGCGTCGTCAGCGGCGGCAGCGCGCTCCTCGTCGGTGAGGTCGGCGTCGTCCTCGACGTCCTCCTCCTCGTCGTCGTACACGACGGGCGGCTCGATCTTCTTGGCGATCGCGGCGCGCACCCAGCGCGTCTGGCTGCCGCCCGGCGTGGACTCGAGCGTGATCGCGTCGTCCTCGATCTCCACGACGTAGCCCATCATGCCGGAAGCGGTCATGACCTCGTCGCCGGGCTCGAGGGTGTTGCGGAACTCCTGCTGCGCCTTCTGCTGCTTGCGCGCGCGACGGGACATGAACCAGAACGCCCCGACCGCGAGGGCCAGGATCAGGAACATGGAGTAACCGCCCCCACCGGTGTTGCTGGTGGTGGCGTTGGTCGCCGCGAGCGCGACGCTGAGCTGAGTCACAGCAGAGTCCTTAGGGTCGATCGTGTCCGGGGCAGTCTAGGCGTAGCGGCCCGTCGCTCCAACGCACGTCCAGGTGCGAAGGTTCCCGCCCGGTGGGGAGCCTGCCACAGATCGGCGCGCGTCCGACGCCCTCAGGCGAACAGCGTGCCCGGGTCACGCGGGGCGGCGAGCCCGAGGTGTGCCCACGTCGCGGGCAGCGCGACCCTGCCGCGCGGTGTCCGGCCGATCAGGCCCTCGCGCACCAGAAACGGTTCAGCAACCGTCTCGACCGTCTCGGGCTCCTCGCCGACGGCCACCGCCAGGGTCGTCAGGCCCACCGGTCCCCCGCCGAACCGCTGGCACAGCGCCTCGAGGACGGACCGGTCGAGGCGGTCGAGGCCGCGCTCGTCGACCTCGTAGACCTCGAGCGCGGCGCGTGCCGCGGCGAGGCTCAGGGTCCCGTCGCCGCGCACCTCGGCCCAGTCCCGGACGCGGCGCAGGAGCCGGTTCGCGATACGTGGCGTGCCGCGCGAGCGCGACGCGATCTCGCGCGCCGCCGCCCCCGCGAGCGGCACGCCGAGCAGGCCCGCGGAACGCAGCAGCACCTGCTCGAGCTCATCCGTCGCGTAGAAGTCGAGGTGACCGGTGAAGCCGAACCGGTCGCGCAACGGCGCGGGCAGCAGGCCCGCGCGCGTCGTCGCACCGACGACCGTGAAGGGCGGCAGCGCGAGCGGGATCGCCGAGGCCCCCGCGCCCTTGCCGACCATGACGTCGACGCGGAAGTCCTCCATCGCGACGTACAGGAGCTCCTCGGCCGGCCGCGCGATGCGGTGGATCTCGTCCAGGAACAGCACCTCGCCCTCCTCGAGCGAGGACAGCACCGCGGCGAGGTCGCCCGCGTGCTGGATCGCGGGCCCGCTCGTCACGCGCAAGGAGGCGCCGAGCTCGGCCGCGATGATCATCGCGAGCGTGGTCTTGCCCAACCCGGGCGGCCCGGACAGCAGCACGTGGTCCGGCGCCCGGCCGCGGCCGCGCGCGGCCTGCAGCACCAGGGAGAGCTGTTCGCGCACGACCCGCTGCCCGACGAACTCCGCCATCCGCCGCGGGCGCAGCGCGGCCTCGGCCGCGCGCTCGAGGTCGTCCGCGCCCGAGCGCACGAGCGACTCCGCCGGGAAGCGCTCGGTCACGAGCTCCTCGTCCGGCTCCGCCGCGTCTCCCCGACGATCAGCCACGGACGCCGCCGAGCCCGCGCAGCGCGGCCCGCAGCACCGCGGGGACGTCCTCGGCCGTCAGCGGGCCCTCGGTGTCGGCGAGCACGTCGGTCACGGCCTCCTCGGCGACCTTGGGGTTCCACCCGAGGCCGACGAGCGCGTCGACGACCTGCTGCCTGCGGTCCGTCTCGGTCGGCGTGGGAGCCGCCGCCGCAGCCCCCGCGACGGGCACCGCCGACGGCGCGCCCAGGCGGTCCTTGAGCTCGAGGACGATGCGCTGCGCACCCTTGCGGCCGATGCCCGGGACGCGCTCGAGAGCCTTGAGGTCCTCACCGGCGACCGCGCGGCGCAGACCGTCCGGCGTGTGGACGGCGAGCATGGCGAGCGCGAGTCGCGGCCCGACCCCGCTCACGGTCTGCACGATCTCGAAGGCCTCGCGCTCGTCGTCCTCGGCGAAGCCGAAGAGCGTGAGCGAGTCCTCCCGCACCACGAGCGACGTGTGCAGGAGCGCCTCCTGGCCGTGCCGCAGCTGCGCCAGGGTCGCGGGCGTGGCCTGCACGAGCATGCCGACGCCGCCGACCTCCACGACCGCCGAGTCCAGCCGCACCGCGAGGACCGTCCCCCGCACCGAAGCGATCACCGAGCCACCTCCACCGTTCGACGGGTAACCTTCCCACACGCACGAACAACTGTACGAACGACACGCCCCGACCCGGCCTGGTCCGGTCCGGCCCGGCCCGGCCCGGGCGCACGCTCCCCGGACGAGGTGCCGAACCTCAGCGCCGCGCGGCCTGCTCCGCGGCGGCCCACGCGCGCTGCGCGGAGGTCATCGACGCCGCCGGGCGCTGGGGCGCACCCAGCGCGCCGGCCGGGCGCCACAGGTGGCAGATCGCCAGCGCGAGCGCGTCCGCCGCGTCGGCCGGCCGGGGCAGCTCGTCGAGCTGCAGGAGGCGCGCGACCATCGTCTGGACCTGCGCCTTGCCCGCGCGGCCGTTGCCCGTGACCGCCGCCTTCACCTCGGACGGCGTGTGCAGCGCCACCGGGATCCGACGACGCGCGGCGGCGACCATGGCCAGCCCCGCGACCTGCGCGGTGCCCATCACCGTGCGCACGTTGTGCTGGGCGAAGACGCGCTCGACGGCCACGGCATCGGGAGCGTGCTCCTCGAGCCACTCCTCGATCCGGCGCTCGATCAGGAGCAGCCGCTGGTCGACGTCCAGGTCCGCGCCGGAGGTCGCCACGCCCACGTGCACGAGCCGCACCAGGCGTCCGGGGAGCCCGTCGACGACACCCAGCCCGCACCGGGTCAGGCCAGGGTCCACGCCGAGAACTCGCACGCGCGCATCGTCGCACCCGGCTCCCACGCGGGACGGCTCGCAACGCCGCACGCCGCCCACCCGGTGCATCGCCGACGAGCGCGCTCGGGCGAGGACGCACGAGGGGCCGCACCACCTCGCGGGTGGTGCGGCCCCTCGTCGCGGTTGTCGTGCGGGACGGACCGGTCGGTCAGTCGTCCTCGAGCTCGGCCATGACCTCGTCGGACGCGTCGAAGTTCGCGTAGACGTTCTGCACGTCGTCCGAGTCCTCGAGCGCGTCGATGAGGCGCAGGATCTTGCGCGCGCCGTCGGCGTCGACCTCGATCTGCGTCGCGGGCCAGAACACCACGTCGGCCGAGTCGTACTCGATGCCGGCCTCCTGCAGCGCGGTCCGGACCGGGACCAGGTCGGTCGCCTCGCTCAGCACCTCGAACTGCTCGCCGAGGTCGGTGACCTCCTCGCCGCCGACCTCGAGGACCGCCTCCATGACGGCCTCCTCGTCGGTGCCCTCCTTGGGCACGATGACGACGCCCTTGCGGCTGAAGAGGTAGGAGACCGAGCCCGGGTCGGCCATCTGGCCGCCGTTGCGCGTGAACGCGACGCGCACGTCCGAGGCGGCCCGGTTGCGGTTGTCGGTCAGGCACTCGACCAGCACCGCGACCCCGCCGGGGCCGTAGCCCTCGTACATGATCGTCTGGTAGTCGGCGCCGCCGGCCTCCTGGCCGGACCCGCGCTTGAGGGCGCGGTCGATGTTGTCGTTGGGAACCGACGACTTCTTGGCCTTCTGGATCGCGTCGAAGAGCGTGGGGTTACCCGCGGGGTCACCACCGCCAGTGCGGGCGGCCACCTCGATGTTCTTGACGAGCTTGGCGAAGAGCTTGCCTCGCTTCGCGTCGATCACGGCCTTCTTGTGCTTGGTGGTGGCCCACTTGGAGTGACCCGACATGCGCTCGTTACCCCTGGCTGTCGCGGACGATCTGGACGAAGAGACGGTGCACCCGGGTGTCACCGGTGACCTCCGGGTGGAACGAGGTCACGAGCAGCGGTCCCTGGCGGACCGCCACGATCCTACCGGCGGCTGGACCTGCTTCGACGCGCCCGACCACCGTGGCGGCCGGGCCGACCTCCTCGACCCAGGGCGCTCGGATGAACACGGCGTGCAACGGGCCGTCGTCCACACCCTCGATCGACAGGTCAGTCTCGAACGAGTCGACCTGCCTACCGAACGCGTTGCGGCGCACCGTCATGTCGACCCCGCCGAGGGTCTGCTGCCCCTCGATGCCGCCCAGCACCCGGTCGGCGAGCAGGATCATGCCGGCGCACGAGCCGTAGGCGGGCATCCCCGCCCGCAGTCGCTCCCGGACCGGGTCGAACAGGTCGAACGCGCGCAGGAGCTTGTCGATCGTCGTCGACTCCCCACCCGGGATGACGAGCGCGTCGACGGCGTCGAGCTCGGAGACCCGACGCACGGGCACGGCGCGAGCGCCCTCGGTCTCGAGGGCGTGCGCGTGCTCACGCACGTCACCCTGCAGCGCAAGGACACCGACGGTCACAGTCACGTCGCAGATCCTAGGTCGCCGTCGCGGGTGCTCAGCGCGCGGCGGCTGCGCGCAGACCGCTGCCCGACGCCGTGCGGACCTCGTCGGCCAGGTGCGTCAGGCCGTCGAGCAGCGCGGACCGGGACGCGGCCAGGCTCACGCGCACCATCCCGTCCGCACCGACGCCGAACGTCGACCCCGGGGCGACCGCGACGTGCCGACGCGCGAGCAGCCGCCGCGCGAACGCCTCGGTCTCGGTCGTGCCCACGTCGACCATCAGGTAGAAGGCACCGTCGGGCTCGGAGAACCGCAGACCGCGCGAGGTCAACAGCTCGGCCGCGGCGTCCCGCCGGTCCCAGTACGACTCGACGGCGTCGTGCACCCACTCCTGCGAGCCCTCGAGGGCCGCGAGGGCCGCGTGCTGGCCCACCGTCGACGGGCACGAGACGGTCGCCTCCGCGATCTGGCCGACGAGGTCGACGAGCTCGGGCCGCGGAAGCGCCACGAGCCCGACGCGCCAGCCGGTCATCGCGTACGTCTTCGACATGGAGTGGAAGACGAGCACGCGGCCGTCGGTGTCGTACGCCGCGGGGCTCACGTGCGGGGTGCCGAACGTGATCGCCTCGTAGCACTCGTCGGACAGCATCCACAGGTCGTGCCGACGCGCGAGCTCGACGAGCGCCTCGACGGTCGCCGCCGGGTACACGGCGCCGGTCGGGTTGTTCGGCGAGCACACGACGATCGCGCGCGTGCGCGGCGTGATCGCTGCCTCGACGTCGGCGACACGCGGGACGAAGCCGTCGCTCGCCCGTGCGAGGTACGTCGTCGGGACCGCGCCGCACGCGTGCGCGGACATCGCCCAGTTGGGGAACGTGGGGTCGGGCAGCAGGATCTCGTCACCCGGCCCGAGGATCGCGGACATCACCATCGCGAGCCCGTGCATCGCGCCGTGCGTCACGACGACCGCGTCGGCGTCCACGCGCGCGCCCGAACGCTTCGCGATGCGCTCGGCTCCCGCGGCCCGCAGCTCGGCCAGGCCGATGCTCGAGCAGTAGCCCGTCTCGCCGCGCGAGGCGGCACGCGCGACCGCGTCGACGACGTGGTGCGGCAGCACCGCGTCGGGTTCGCCGATCTCGAGGTGGACGGCCGCGGGGTCACGCAGGGCGAGGTCCATGAGCGTGCGGATGCCGCTGCGCGGGATCGCGCGCGAGGGCGAGGAGGACGAGGCGATCGGCATGGCCCGACGGTACGCGCGTCAGGTCACGAGCAGGTTACCGACCAGTACGGTCGCGTCGCGGCGCATCGGCCGGGGCCTGCGACCGCGCCCGTCTCGCCCTGCGCGAGGCGCGGGGCTAGTGTCCGAGACGAACGGCCGCAGCCAGCGGGAACCTCGTAGCGAGGTCCGACGATGAGCGAGATCGACGAGATCCTGGCCCAGATCCCCCTGCCCTCCCTCGCAGCGCAGCTCGGCGTCGACGAGCGGACCCGAGGCTGCGGTGCGCAGCGCACTGCCCGCCCTCGTGGGCGGTCTGCAGTCGAACGCCGCGAGTCCCGACGGCGCGGCATCGCTCGGGGGCGCGATCGAGCAGCACCCCGCGACGCTCTTCGACGGCGGGCTCGACCTGGGCGGGCTCGACCTCGACGACGGCGCCAAGATCCTCGGGCACATCTTCGGCGGCGGCACGGACCAGGTGGCGCAGCAGGTCGATGCCGACCTGGGCGCGCAGCTCGGCGGCGTGCCCGAGGGCGCTGCCGGGCTCGGTGGCGGGTCGGGCTCGCTCGTCTCACGCCTGCTGCCCATGCTCGCGCCGATCGTCATGGCGTTCCTGGCCAAGCGCCTGCAGGGCGGCGGCGGCCCGACGAGCACCGCACCCTCGTCGGGCGGCGGGCTGCAGGACATGCTGGGCTCGATCCTCGGCGGGCTCGGCGGTCGCTGACCGCCGGGGCAGTCACTCGCGCGCGAGACCCAGGTGCCGCGTGGTGCCGTCCCACACGGGCAGCAGGCTCGCCACGAGGGCGGCCAGACCCTCGGGGAAGACCTCGATGTCGACCGCGGCGAGATCCGCGAGCGTCCACCAGCGCAGCTCGTCGATCACGTCCTGCTCGAGCGCCGTCCAGCCGGAACGGTCCTCGACGACGAACGACGACGAGGGCACGCGCGCGAGGAAGATCTCCTCGTCCTGCCGGCAGTGCTCGAAGTAGAAGTCGAAGATCGCCGAACGCGTGAAGACCGGGCCGCTCACGTCGTCGGCCGCGAGCACGATCCCCGACTCCTCGCGCACCTCACGCACCGCCGCGTCGAGCGCCGACTCGCCGGCGTCGATGCCACCGCCGATGGTGAACCACCACGAGCGCTCGGGCTGATCGGCGTCGTGCCCGCGGATCAGGAGCACACGGTCGTCCTCGTCGAGCAGGATCACGCGTGCGGCGCGGCGGAACAGCAGGCCGTCGGCGCCGCGCGTCCACTCGGGACCAAGGGCGTGCACCGGTCCCCCGCGTCCCGCGTCGACGTCCACCGCCGCAGCCGGAGCGGCGTGGTCGGCAGGGCCGGGCGGATCAGCGGGCACGACGAAGGCCGCGGGCTCGTCGTCGCCCGCGGCCCTCGTCGACACGTCTGAGGTCACCAGCCCCGCTCGGCCAGCCGGTGCGGGACGGGCACGTCGTCGACGTTGATGCCGACCATCGCCTCACCCAGTCCGCGCGAGACCTTGGCGATGACGTCGGCGTCGTCGAAGAACGTGGTCGCCTTGACGATCGCGGCGGCGCGCTCCGCCGGGTTCCCGGACTTGAAGATGCCCGAGCCGACGAAGACGCCCTCCGCACCGAGCTGCATCATCATCGCCGCGTCCGAGGGCGTCGCGATGCCGCCCGCGGTGAAGAGCACGACGGGGAGCTTGCCGGCGGTCGCGACCTCCTTGACGAGCTCGTACGGCGCCTGCAGGTCCTTCGCCGCGAGGTACAGCTCGTCCTCGGGCAGCGAGGTGAGGCGGCGGATCTCGTCGCGCAGCGTGCGCATGTGCGTCGTCGCGTTGGAGACGTCACCCGTGCCGGCCTCGCCCTTCGAGCGGATCATCGCGGCGCCCTCGGTGATCCGGCGCAGCGCCTCACCCAGGTTGGTGGCACCGCAGACGAAGGGCACCGTGAACGCCCACTTGTCGATGTGGTGCGCGTAGTCCGCGGGCGTGAGGACCTCGGACTCGTCGATGTAGTCGACCCCGAGGCTCTGCAGCACCTGCGCCTCGACGAAGTGGCCGATCCGAGCCTTCGCCATGACGGGGATCGAGACGGCCTCGATGATGCCGTCGATCAGGTCCGGGTCGCTCATGCGCGCGACGCCGCCCTGCGAGCGGATGTCCGCCGGCACGCGCTCGAGCGCCATGACGGCCACGGCGCCCGCGTCCTCGGCGATCTTCGCCTGCTCGGCGTTGACGACGTCCATGATGACGCCGCCCTTGAGCATCTCCGCCATGCCTCGCTTGACACGCGCGGTGCCGATGACGCCGGCCGCGTCGCTCGTCGGGGTGGGCTGGCTGTTGTCGCTGGTCACGTCAAGCCTCGCAGAGAAAAGGTGCGGTCACTGGTGGTGTGCGGTCCGGAGGCGGTCGGGGCGCGCCCTGTCAGCTGCCTACCGGGACGAGCCGGCGGGCTCCACGACGGACCGAACCTCGCCATCGTAATGCGTGCCGTGAGCCGCACGGCGCGACCGTCTCACGGGCGGCAGGGTCACGGGCAGCAGCCTCACGGGCAGCAGACCGGTGAGGGTCGGTCAGCCGACGCCGGGCCGCGGCAGCGCGGACGGCCACGCGTCATCGAGCTCGAGCGTCCGCGGCTCGGGGGCGTGCCCCGCGAGGCGCAGGAGCCGCACGAACCGCCCGCGGCGCACGCGCTGGGTCTGCAGCACGGCCTCGTTGTGGAAGCGGCGTGCGATCTCGGCCCGGTACCAGGCGGAGCTGAGCGCGTCGAGCAGCTCGACGCCGCCCGGCTCCGCGCTCACGGTCGCGACCTCGTCGGGCGCGCCGAGCACCTCGCGCAGCGTCGCGCTGAGCTCGCTCTCGACCTGCCCGCGCTCCTCCTCGTCGCCCGAGGCGGCCGGTGAGGACAGCGCGCGGTCGGCGCTGCCGCGCGGGTCGGAGAGCAGGAGCGCGAGCAGCTCGGGCGGACCGTCCGTGCCTCCGCTCGTCCCCTCGGCGCCGAGGGCGGCCCACGCGGCCTCGCCCACGAGCACGGACGAGACCGGGTCGAGCAGGCCCGACGTCGCCAGCGCCGCCGCGGCGGTCGCACGACGCACGAGCTGGGCCTCGACGACGCTGCGCGACGCACCGACCTTGCGGTGCAGCCGGTCGAGCCGGGAGGCCGCGACCCACACCGACCACACGAGCAGGCCGAGGACGAGCACCACGACGACCGCGATCTCGGACCATGTCATCGACCCTCACCCCGGCTCTCGCGACCACGCCGCAGCTCGAGGATCCGGGCGCCGCGCAGCGAGGACGGGTCCTCGCCCACCGGGGCGTCCCGGCCCGCGACGGCCATCTCGTACACGGCCAGCACCTGGTCGGTCACGGCGGACCAGTCGTACCGGCGCACGACCGCGTGGGCGTGCGTCGCCACCTTCTCCCGCAGCGCGGCGTCGCCCAGGACGCGCACGAGCGTGCGGGCCAGGTCGTCGGAGTCGCCCGTGCGGAACAGCACGCCCGCGGCGCCGTCGTCGAGCACGCGCGAGAACGCGCCGAGATCGCTCGCGACGACCGCCGCCCCCGCGCTCATGGCCTCGACGAGCACGATGCCGAAGCTCTCTCCGCCCGTCTGCGGCGCCACGTACACGTCGACCGACGCGAGCAGCCGCGCCTTGTCCTCGTCGGAGACACCGCCCAGGAACTCGACGGCGCCCGCCTGCTCCCCGAGGACCTCGCGCGCCTGCTCCTCGCCGCTGTCGCCCCGACCGGCCACCAGGAACCTCGCGCCCGGCACGTGTGCGAGCACCTCACGCACCGCGCCGAGCAGGACGCCGAGCCCCTTGCGCGGCTCGTCGAGCCGGCCGAGGAACGCGATCGTCGGGGCCTGCGGCGTGCCGGTCCAGCGGCCGTCCGGCTCGGCCTGCTCGAACAGGTCGACGTAGACGCCGTTCGGGATGACGACGGCGTCGCCGCCGAGGTGGTCGACGAGCGTGCGGCGTGCGTCCTCGGACACCGCGATCCGCGCCGAGATCTTCTCGAGCGACTGGCGCACGAGCGGGAACGCGACCTGGAGCGACCGTGAGCGCACGGTCGAGGTGTGGAACGTGGCGACCACGGGACCGTCGGCGATCCACAGCGCGAGCATCGACAGGCTGGGCGTCACCGGCTCGTGCAGGTGCAGCACGTCGAACTGCCCCTGCTCGAGCCACTTGCGCGTGCGGGCGGCCGTCACGGGCCCGAACGTCAGCCGCGCGACCGAGCCGTTGTACCGGACCGGGACGGCACGTCCGGCGGCCGTGAGGTAGTCCGGGACCGGCGTGTCGTCGTCGGCGGGCGCGAGGACCTCGACGGTGTGGCCGCGGGACAGCAGCGCCTCGGCGAGGTCGCGCACGTGGAACTGGACGCCACCGGGCACGTCGAACGAGTAGGGGCACACGATGCCGACGCGCAACGGCCGGGTCGGAGTCGTCGTCATGGCCGTGCCGTCCCGTCACGGTCGGTGGTGGCCCGCTGCGCCGCGCGTGCCTTCGTGGCGGCGTACCGCTCGGGGTCGAGGTCCTCGACGAAGATCCGCTGCAGCATGTGCCAGTCCTGCGGGGAGGCCGCGATGCCGGCAGCGAGCCGGTCCACCCACGCCTGGGTGAGCACCCCCACGCGCTCGGCACGCGGCACGTCGTCCGCGACGGGTTCGACCGGGTCGAACGTGACGCAGATGCCCCACGGGGTGCGCGCGCGGCGTCGGCGCTCGCCGTGCAGCCGTTCATAGGTGATGACTGTCGTCACCAGAGGCGCCCCGGTCGCCAGGGAGAGCGCGGCCGGTCCCGCGGCGACGCGGGCCTGGCGGCCGAACAGGTCGACCTCGATGCCGCTGTGGGTGAGGTCGCGGTCGGCGAGCAGCGGAACCAGGCCCGGACCGCCCGTGCGCACGACGCGCACGAGCTCGCGGAACACGTCGCCGTCGCCGAGCGGCAGGATGCGCAGCCCGATGCCCTCGCGGAACCGCAGGAACTCCTCGAACACCTCGGGCGGTTCGAGGCGCTCCGCCACGGTCGTGACGGGTGCGACGGCGCGCGTCGCCCAGGCCCCCGCGAGGTCCCAGTTGCCGAGGTGACCGAGCGCGAGGACGACGGCCCGACCGTCCTGGACGTGCCGCACCACGTGCTCCAGGCCGACCGCACGCACCCGCGCGTCGATCTGCTCGGCGCTCGCACCGCTGAGCGCGAACGCCTCGCTGAAGTAGCGCAGGTACGAGCGCATGCCCGCACGGGACAGCCGCCGCACCTGCGACCGGCTGAGGTCGGGCCGCACGCGCGCGAGGTTCGCCTCGAGCCGCCGCACACCGCTCCCGCGGCGCAGCCATGCCACGTCGGCCCCGAGGGCAGCCGCGCCGCGCAGCAGCGGTCCGGGCAGGCGCGGGGCGTGCCGCCACGCGAAGCCGTACAGCGCGCCGACGTCGAGGCTCACGCGTCCGCCCCGTGCCCGCTCGCACCGTCGGCCGGTGCGCTCGGCACGGCGAGCGCTCGCGCCTGGGCGTACACCTTGGCCATGCGCTGCACGACCGTGATGGCGGACGCCACCGCGAGCAGGGCGAGGACCACGGTCAGCACGGCGAGCGGCAGCCCGAACCCGACGAGTGCGGTCGCGGTCAGCACGAGCAGCAGCCGGTCGGCCCGCTCGGCGATTCCGCCCGACGCGGTCATGCCGAGCCCCTCGGCGCGGGCGCGCGCGTACGGCACGATCGAGCCGAGGATCAGGCACGCCAGCGCGAGCGTGGCCGTGAGGCGGTCGTCGCCGGCGCCGAAGAACCACAGCACCAGGCCACCGAAGATCGCGGCGTCGCCGAACCGGTCGAGCGTGGAGTCCAGGAACGCCCCCCAGGGCCCGGACCGGCCGGCCCGACGCGCCATGACGCCGTCGAGCGAGTCGGTGAGCACGAAGACGGTGATCACGAGCGTGCCCGCGAGCAGGTGACCGGTCGGGAACGCCCACAGCGCGGTGACCACCACGACGAGCGTCCCGGTGATGGTCACGGCGTCGGGCGAGACCCCGAGCCGGAGCAAGGCGTCCGCGACCGGCGTGAAGAGGCGGGTCATCGCGCCACGGAGACGGTTCAGCACGGGTCGATCATCCCCCGGTCGGAGTGGGCCAGGCCGCGGCGAGCCGCGCGCGCGTGTCGGACAGGAGTTCCGGCAACGCCCGGCTGCGCCCCACGACCGGCAGGAAGTTCGAGTCACCATCCCACCGCGGCACGACGTGCTGGTGCAGGTGAGCGGCGATCCCGGCGCCCGCGACGTCGCCCTGGTTCATGCCCAGGTTGAAGCCGCTCGGCGCCAGGACCGCACGGAGCACGCGCATCGCCGACTGCGTCAGCGCACCCACCTCAGCCACCTCGTCGACACTGAGGTCCGTGTAGTCCGCGACGTGCCGGTACGGGCACACCAGGACGTGCCCCGGGTTGTACGGGTACAGGTTCATCACGACGTACGCCCGCGTGCCGCGCGCGACGACGAGGCCCTCGTCGTCGGGCAGCGACGGGATACGGCAGAACGGGCACCCGGGACCGGCGGCGTCGTCGACGGGCTTGTTCTCCCCGCCGATGTACGCCATGCGGTGCGGCGTCCACAGCCGCTGGAAGCCGTCCGGCTCGCCGGCGAGCGCGCGCGCGTCGACGAGCTCGGGACCCGTCACGCCGGCGTCCGGGCGGTGCCGGTCGTCAGCCACGGCTCAGACCTGCGTGTGGTCGCGGACCGCGGCGACGATCCGCGCGACCGCCTCGGCCACCGGCACCCCGTTCTCCTGGCGGCCGTCGCGGTAGCGGAACGAGACCGCACCCGCCTCGACGTCCTCGCCGCCCGCGATGAGCACGAACGGGATCTTCTGCGTGCTCGCGTTGCGGATCTTCTTGCCGAAGCGGTCGTCGCTGCGGTCCACCTCCGCGCGGATCCCCTGCGCTCGCAGCTGCGCGACGACGTCGTCGAGGTAACCCTCGAACGGCTCCGCGACCGGCACCGCGAGCACCTGGACGGGCGCGAGCCACGCCGGGAACGCGCCCGCGTAGTGCTCGACGAGGATGCCGAAGAAGCGCTCGATCGAGCCGAACAGCGCGCGGTGGATCATCACGGGACGCTGGCGCGACCCGTCGGGTGCCGTGTACTCGAGCTCGAACAGCTCCGGCTCGAAGAAGTCGAGCTGGATGGTCGAGAGCTGCCAGGTACGACCGATGGCGTCCTTGACCTGCACCGAGATCTTCGGGCCGTAGAACGCGGCGCCGCCCGGGTCGTCGACCAGGTGCAGCCCGGACGCCGTGGCGACCTCGCGCAGGGTCTCGGTCGCCTCGTGCCAGGTCGCGTCGTCGCCGACCGACTTCTCGGGGTCGCGGGTCGACAGCTCGAGGTAGAAGTCGTCGAGGCCGTAGTCGCGCAGCAGGTCGAGCACGAAGGTCAGCAGCGAGCCGAGCTCCTCGCGCATCTGCTCACGCGTGGTGTAGATGTGCGCGTCGTCCTGGGTGAAGCCGCGCGCGCGGGTCAGGCCGTGCACGACGCCGGACTTCTCGTAGCGGTACACCGTCCCGAACTCGAACAGCCGCAGCGGCAGCTCGCGGTACGAGCGACCGCGCGAGCGGTAGACGAGGTTGTGCATCGGGCAGTTCATGGGCTTGAGGTAGTAGTCCTGGCCCTCGCGCTTGACCGTGCCGTCCTCGTGGAACTCGGTGTCGAGCTTCATCGGGGGGTACATGCCGTCGGCGTACCACTCGAGGTGACGCGAGGTGTGGAACAGCTTGGCCTTCGTGATGTGCGGGCTGTTGACGAACGAGTAGCCCGCCTCGACGTGCCGACGGCGCGAGTACTCCTCCATCTCCATGCGCACGATCCCGCCCTTGGGGTGGAACACCGCCAGGCCCGAGCCGATCTCGTCGGGGAACGAGAACAGGTCGAGCTCGTTGCCGAGCCTGCGGTGGTCACGGCGCTCGGCCTCGGCCAGCCGGTCGAGGTGGGCCTTGAGCTCGTCCTTGCTGGGCCACGCGGTGCCGTACACGCGCTGGAGCTGAGGGTTCTTCTCGCTGCCGCGCCAGTAGGCCGCGGCCGACCGCATGAGCTGGAAGCCGTTACCGATCAGCCGGGTGCTCGGCAGGTGCGGGCCGCGGCACAGGTCCTGCCAGACGACCTTCTCGCTCTCCCGGCCGGCGCCGCGCACGTTCTGGTAGATCGACAGCCCACCGAGGCCGACCTCGACGCTCGCGCCGTCCGCCGCGCCCGGGTCGCCCTTGAGGCCGATCAGCTCGAGCTTGTACGGCTCGCCGGCGAGCACCTCGCGCGCCTCCGTCTCGGAGACGTCCCAGCGCCGGAAGGTCTGCCCCTCCTTGACGATGCGCGACATGACCTTCTCGAGCGCGCGCAGGTCCTCGGGGGTGAACGGGGTCTCGACGTCGAAGTCGTAGTAGAAGCCGTCGGTGATCGGCGGTCCGATGCCCAGCTTGGCGGACGGGTTGACCTCCTGGACGGCCTGCGCGAGCACGTGCGCCGCGCTGTGCCGCAGCACGGCCAGCCCGTCGGGCTCGTGCACGCTCACCGGCTCGACGACCTTCGCGTCCTCGGGCAGCGGCAGGTGCAGGTCGCGCAGCTCGCCGTCCACGCGCACGACGACGACGTCCTTGCGGTCACCGAAGAGGTCCGTGCCCGTCGTGCCCGCCTGCACCGTGGTCGCGGTTCCGTCGACGGTGAGGGCGATCTGATCAGGCACGGGGTGGTGGCCTTCCTCGGGAGCTCACGCGGTCACCCGCGCGACGTGGTGTTCCGCCGGGCAGCGGACCCGTCGATGCTACCTGCGCAGGTCCCCGACCTCGCGCGCATTGCCACGACGAGGACCCCGTCACGACGAGGACCGCGCCACGACGAGGACGGCGCCACGACGAGGACAGCGCCACGACGAGGACAGCGGTCGGAGACGACGAAGGCCGCCTCGCGGCGGCCTTCGTCGATGTGGTGGTGGGCGATACTGGGTTCGAACCAGTGACCTCCTCGGTGTGAACGAGGCGCTCTACCACTGAGCCAATCGCCCGGGGTCTCCCCGGCGCACCTCCCGGGGGCGGCGCTGACGAGGATGCTACCCGCCCAGCCCGCAGATTCCGAAACCGGCCCGAGTCGCGGTCATCTGGGGCACGATGAGCACCGGATGCGACATCGAGCTCGCCCAGATTGCTGTCGGTCAGGTCTCAAGCCGTCGCCGCGAGCGACCGATTACTCGGGTATGTGTCACTCGCGAGTGGAGGTCCACGCCGGGCTCGGCGCGCGGGGAGGTGCATGCACCCACGTTGGGCACGCTCACAAGGCGTCCCACCGGGTGAACCTGGGTGCAGTTCCGGTCCAATCGGGCAGACCCGCTGCCATGATGGGACCAACAGCCCATGTAGACGAGGAGGGGACCCGATGACGCGCTCGTCGTATGACGTCGTCGAGGTCGTCGCCATGCAGCTGATCGGGAGTGACGCGAGCGTCATCCCGGTGAGCGCAGAACTTTCTTTCCGGACGTCGGATCCGTACACGGTGCGCGCGGTCTTCACCGGCCCGCACACCATGTCGACCTGGCTCATCGGCCGCGAGCTGCTCTCCATGGGCATGCACGCGTCGTCGGATGCGCCCGCCGGAAGTGGCGACGTCCAGGTATGGCGGGACGAGGATCCCGACTACGCGCTCGTGTCGCTCAGCGGGGTCGAGGGCAGTGCGCTCCTCGCCGCTCCCAGCGAACCCATCGTCAGGTTCCTCGCCGGCACGGAGGCACTCGTGCCCCTGGGTGCGGAGAGCGATCGCATGGAGTCGGAGATCTCGGCGTTCATCGCCGCGCTCCTGACCGCCTGATCACTGATCATCCGACCGGTCCCGTCACCGACGACGGGGCCGGTCGTCGTCCGTCCGGGGCCGCCGTCTCCGTCCGGGACGGACGCCTGACCGTCAGGGGTCGAGGTCGTCGAGCGCCCTCGCCTGGAAGAGCTCCGCGGCGGCACGCGAGAGCTCACCGACCGTCACGTCGTGCTCGTCGAGTGAGACGACCGGCGACACGTTGCGGATCGAGCCCGTGAGCGTGAGGTGGGCGGCGCCCGTCAGGACCTCGTCGAGCACGTCGTAGGGCAGCTCGCCCGGCGCGGCCTCCCGCACCGGGACGCCGGCCGCGGCAGCCCACTCGATCAGGAGCTCGCGCGTGATCCCCGCGAGGCAGCCGCTCGAGAGCGGCGGGGTGACGAGCTCCCCGGCGCGCTCGACGACGACGTTCGAGCCGGTCCCCTCGCACAGCTCGCCGACCGTGTTCGCGAGCACGGCCTCGTCGGCGCCCTGGCGGTGCGCCCGCGCGAGCGCGACGACGTTCTCGGCGTAGGACGTGGTCTTGAGCCCCGCGACCGCCGAACGCTCGTTCCGCACCCACGGCACCCGCACGACACGGCTGGACGCCGCGCGCGTCGCGGGACCGGCCAGGACGACGAGCGACGGACGCTGCTCCTCGGGCTCGTCGCGGTGCGACCCCAACGGCCCTGGCCCACCCGTGTACGTGATGCGCAGCCGCCCGGCGTCACCCGCTGCGGCCAGCACCTCGGCCACGGCGTCGCGGACGCGTCCCTCGTCGGGTGCGGGCAACCCGAGACCTGCCGCGGACCGGGCCAGCCGGCGCAGGTGCCGGGTCAGCGCGAACGCCTGCCCGGAGTACACCGCGCACGTCTCGAAGACGCCGTCCCCGACGGTGACCCCGTGGTCGACGCCCGTCAGGATGCGGTCGGTGGGTGCGTGCAGCCGTCCGTCGGCCCAGATCACGACGCTCATGGTCGCCAGTCTCCCACCGCGGTCACGTCCGTCAGGGACGTCACGTCCGCCGGGGACGTCGCGTCCGCCGGTGAGGTCTCCTCCGTCAGGGACGCGGCGCCGACGCGAGGCCGACGAGGCGCGCGGCCTTGAGCTCGGTCTCGTCCCACTCGGCGTCGGGGTCGCTCCCCCACGTGATGCCCGCGCCCGTGCCGAACCGCAGCACGCCCGCGCCCTCGTCGTCGCCGGCCCACCAGAACGTGCGGATGCCGACGGCGAGCTCGGCGCGCGTGCGACCGTCGTCGCCGACGTGCACCCAGCCGACCAGGCCGCAGTACGGCCCGCGCGGACCGGCCTCGAGCTCGTCGATCACCCGCAGCGCCGACGACTTCGGCGCACCCGACACCGAGCCCGGCGGGTAGGTGGCCGCGAGGACCTGAGCCCACCGGTCGGGCGCCCGGGCGACGGCCGGGTCCAGCGCGCCCTGGACCGTCGAGACCAGGTGCACGAGCCCAGGGTGCTCCTCGACGCCCAGCAGGGTCGTGACCTCGACGGTGCCCGGCCGGCAGACGTGCTGCAGGTCGTTGCGGACGAGGTCGGTGATCATGACGTTCTCGGCGGCGTCCTTGGGTGTGAGACCCTCACGGGTCGCCGCGGTGCCCTTGATGGGCGCCGACGTCAGGACGTCGTCCTCGAGCCGCAGGAACAGCTCCGGAGACGCCGTGACGACCCACACCGGGTCGACGCCCGTCATGCCTCGTGGGACGTGCACGTAGCCGCCGAACGGCGCGGGGTTGCCGGCCGCCAGCACCTGCGCGAGCGCGCGTGCGTCGGGCTCGTCGTGCGACGAGCCCAGGGGTGCGCTCAGGACGCGACAGAGGTTCGCCTGGTAGACGTCGCCCTCACGCACGTGGTCACGCACCGACTGCACCGCGGCGACGTACTCGGCCCGGGTCATCGCGCTCGTCCAGTCGTCGGCCCGCGGGCCGCGCCAGGGACCGATCACCGGCTCGCTGGAGGCATCGTCGGACGGCTCGTCGGACGGACCGTCTGGCCTGGCCGACGCGTGGGCGAACCGCCACGCCCGGACCCGACCCTCGAACTCCCCCACCAGGACCCACCACCCCGGCTCGCTCAGCCGCCGCGGCTCGGCTAGCACGTCGATGCTTTCCACCACGTCACGCAGGTGCACGCCGGCGAACCGAGCGCTGGCGGGAGGGGCGGCCACCCGCCCACCGTAGCCGCCGCGCGTGCGGCGCCCGGTGCGCGTTCAGGGCGCGGTGGCCGCGTCGTCGGTGCTGTCACCTGCACGGCGACGCCAGAACGCGACGACGGCCAGGCCCAGCACGAGGGGGCCGACGATCGTGACGACGCGCCACACGATCGTCGCCGCGACGATCTCCGGCTCCCAGGCCACGCCCGCGATCGTCGTCCACGCGCCCACGAGGACCGCGTCCATGATCCCGAACCCGAACATCGGCATGAGGGTGATCGGGTAGGCGACCAGGAACGCCGCCAGGACGTCGACGGCGGTCAGGGCGCTCATCGGCACGCCGACCGCGCGCAGGGCCAGCAGCAGCATCGAGCCGTCGGCTAGCACCATCGCGACGAGCGCGAGCAACGACGGCACCAGGCCCGTGCGCAGCCGGTCCGAGGTCCGCGCGCGCAGGTCCACGAGGTAGTCCGCCCACGCCTGCGGGTCGACGTCCTTGCGGAACCGCCCGACGAGGGCGCCCGCCTGTCGACCCATCCACGCCGCGAGCGTGGTCGAGCGCAGCAGCATCGCCAGGGCCGCGACGCAGGCGGCCGCGACGAGCCCGCACACGAGCGCCGTGACCCACTGCCTGCTCTCGACCCCCTCGCCCAGCAGCAGGAGCACGACACCGACCACGGGGACACCGAACCGCACGGCATAGAACGTCGCGGTGTTGAGCCCCACGCCCGCCAGGCCCGCGGCCGGGTCGACGCCCCACGCGCGGAACATCGAGACGCGCACGACCACGTCCGCAGGCGGCGGTGTGAAGCTCCCGACGAGGTAGGCCGCGAGGTCGTTCTGCAACGAGCGGAACAGGCTGAGGCCCGCGACGTACTGCTGCAGCGGCACCGCGTTGAGCACCTGGCGGAGCAGCAGCAGCGCCAGCAGGGGCAGGATGACCCACGCCGGGACGTGCCCGAACGCGTCCGCGACCGCGTGCCAGTCGATCGCCCCCACGAGCCGCGACACCGCGAACCACGCGAACACCGCCAGCGCAGCCCACAGCACGAGGCGCAGCGGGCGCCGCCACCACGCGGGCGGCACGTCGTCGTCCGGCCCTGCGGCCGACGCCCCGGCGACCGTCATCGCGACCGCGGTGCCGTGCGGGACGTGCCCATCGCGCCCTCCCCGGGTCGTGCGGCGCGCGCGGCGGCGGTCGTCGGACGACGACGGCTGTGAGCGCCTCGCCGCAACATATCGGCTCACGTGCGTCGTGCGGCGATGCCGGGCACCCGACCCGCCGCCCGTCACGGGCCTCGACGGTTCCCGCGTCCCCGAGCGTCGCGGCAGCAGCGCGGTTAGCGTGCCAGCATGTCGCGATCGTTCGAGGCGGGCCCGTTCCGGGGGGTCGAGCGATGACCCGCGCGGCGGCCGCGCGCGAGCTCGTGCTGGTCAGGCATGGCGAGAGCGTCGGCAACCTCGCGGCTGCTGCCGCGG
>NZ_LFKW01000105.1:56947-83622 GCF_001040865.1 Cellulomonas sp. A375-1
GCAGGCGCGCGCGCTCGGCGCCTGGCTCGGCGCCGGGCGCCCGGGCGACCGGCCTGAGGTTGCCTGGTGCTCGCCCTACGTGCGTGCCAGGCAGACGCTGGAGGTCGCGCTCGACGCGGCGGGGTTCGACCTGCCGGTCCGGATCGACGAGCGGCTGCGTGACCGCGAGCTGGGGATCACCGACCGGTTGACGACGAGCGGCATCGCGCGCCTGCTGCCCGACGAGGCTGCGCGCAGGGCTCTGCTCGGCAAGTTCTACTACCGGCCTCCGGGCGGCGAGTCGTGGACCGACGTCGCGCTGAGACTGCGAGCCGTCCTGGCCGACCTCTCCCGGCGCGACGACGGTCGCCGCGTCCTGGTGGTCACGCACGACGCGGTCGTCGCGCTCGTGCGGTACGTCCTGGAGGAGCTCACCGAGCAGGACCTCTTCGCGCTGATCCAGCGCGGCAGCGTCCGCAACGCGTCGGTGAGCCTGATGGCGTACGGCGAGGGCACCTGGACCACCCGCCTGTTCGACGACGTCACGCACCTGGCCGCGCTGGACGCGCCCGTGACCGAGCACGAAGGGACGGACGCCCGTGGCCGATGACGACACGCACGCCGTGCAGCCCCTCACACCCGCCGTGCTCCGGTCCTGGCCCTTGCCGGACCGCCACGGGTCGAAGGACGAGCGCGGTGCGGTCCTCGTGGTCGGCGGTGCGCGAGGCACGCCCGGCGCCGCCATGCTCGCGGGGCTCGCGGCGCTGCGGGTCGGCGCCGGTCGCCTCACGCTCGCCGTCGCTTCGTCCGGCGCTGTCGCGGTCGCGGTCGCCGTCCCGGAGGCCGGGGTCATCCCGCTGCCCGAGACCGCGTCGGGCTCTGTCCGCGGCGCACCGGCCGACGTGCTCGCGGACGAGCTCGAGCGCGCCGACGTCGTGGTGGTCGGTCCCGGGCTCGACGACCCGGCAGGGACACGGTCGGTGATCGACGACGTGTGCGGCGCGGTCCCGGCGACGACGCCCGTGCTGCTCGACGCGTTCGCGCTCGGGGTCCTGCCCGCGATGGCCGACGCGCGCCGTGCCCTCGCGGGCCGCCTCGTGCTGACCCCCAACGAGAGCGAGGCCGCGCGCCTGCTCGGCGGCGCCGAGCTCACCGCGCGGGAGGCCGCGGCGGCGATCGCGGAGCGCTACGAGGCCGTCGTCGCGCTCTCGGGTCACGTCGCGGCACCGGGTGGCGAGGCGTGGGCGTCCGCGAGCGGGCACTCCGGGCTCGGGACGTCCGGCAGCGGTGACGTGCTGGCCGGTGCCGTCGCGGGGCTGCTCGCCGCGGGCACGGACCTCGCACGCGCGACCTGCTGGGGCGTCGCGCTGCACACGGGCGCCGGCGACCGCCTCACCGCCGAGGTCGGCCCCATCGGCTTCCTCGCGCGGGAGCTGGTCGACGCCCTGCCCCGCGTCCTGCTCGAGTACCAGGCGTCTTGAGCCGGTTCGGTCGGTGACGTCGCCGGACGCAGAGGAGCCCGTCCCCGGGTGTCCGGGAACGGGCTCCTCGTGATGAATCTGGTGGGCGATACTGGGATCGAACCAGTGACCTCTTCCGTGTCAGGGAAGCGCGCTACCGCTGCGCCAATCGCCCGGGGGTGTGCTGCTTGCGAGGTGGAGATGGGATTCGAACCCACGTATACGGCTTTGCAGGCCGCTGCCTCGCCTCTCGGCCACTCCACCCTGAGACCGCAGTCCTCAGCGGCCGGGGCCGAGAAGGATGTCTCCGAGCGGACGACGGGATTCGAACCCGCGACCCTCACCTTGGCAAGGTGATGCTCTACCACTGAGCCACGTCCGCGCTGTCACGTCCCCCGGCTCTCACCGGCGTTCCGTGTGCGTCCCAGACTTTAACCGAGTGTTCGCTCCAGAGTCCAACTGGCTCCGCGCCCTGGACCCAGATCCGCACGATCACGCGGATCTCGCGGGGTGTCGCGGCAGCTCCGACCGCGCGCGGCGCCCGCTCCGGTCCGGGCGACCGGGCCGAGATCCCCGGAATCCTGCGGCAGTCGCTCGCCGCACCGCGCCGGGCAGGCGCTCCGAGGTGAGGACACCGGGCGGCTTGTGACGATGGTCACCACGCTGCCGAGCCCGTGCGCCAAGCCGGCCGAGGCCAGGGCGGGTCAGGCCGGCTCGGGCCGGGTGAGGTCGGCTCAGGTCACGACGGCGCGCGGCGTCAGACCTCGCCGGGCAGCGCGTGACGGACGACGATCCGCGTCCAGGCGCCGACGTAGACCCGGTCCCCGTCGGCGATCTCGTGACGTTGGCCCGCCGGGACGGGCACCGTGGGCAGCGACTCGCCCGCGCGTGCGAGGTACGTGCCGTTCGACGACTGCAGATCCTCCACCCACCAGCGCTGCCCGTCGGTGTTGAGCTGGCAGTGGCGGCGTGAGACGCCCGAGTCCGACCCGCAGTCGATCTGCGGGTGGATGTTGCGCGAGACCGAGGGGCGCCCGACGAGCACGCTGCGCGTACGCAGCGGCACCAGCGCGGGGAGGCCCACCGAGGGCAAGGGGTCCTCGGGCTGCTGCAGCGCGTACCAGTCGGGGTCGATCCAGACCTCGGCGACCCACTGCTCAGAGCCCGCGGGTGCGGGCGTCGGCAACGCCGTGCCGTCCGTCGCAGGGTCCGGGTCGGCGGACGTCCCCGACGAGGACGACTCACCGCCGGGCGCCGATCCCGGGACCGCCGGCGCTCCGGGGTCAGGACGCGTGGCAGGCGGGTCGGACGCGGGCGGAGCCACGACCGCAGGCAGCGCGCCCGTGGTCGGGCCTCCAGGGGGCGTCAAGGGCGTCACGGGCGCGGGCGTGGCACCGGTGGTGAAGTCGTAGCCGCAGTTCTCGCAGAACAACGCACCGGGGGCGGCGGGGGACGAGCAGTGGGGGCACGACGTGGGGCCTGCGGCGGGTGTCGCACCGGATGCAGGGATCGTCGGTGACGGCGCGGCCGAGGCCGCCGCCGAGCCGATCGGCGCACCGCACACGTCGCAGTAGTCGGTCGACGTCGACGCGTGGCCCTCGGGGCACACGACCGTGCTCACTTGCGCACCCGCGTCGTCTTCGTCGACGCGGTGTCGAGCGCCATCTCGTCGAGCTTGTCCGTGTGGCGCTTGAGCCGCACCGTGCCCTGCTCCGGGTCGTCGATCTCGACCACCCGCTTGAGCCGGCTCGTCGCCTCGTCGTTGCCGGTCTCCTGCGCGAGCTGGACCGCGCGGCCGAGCTTGACGGTCGCGGTCGCCTCGTCGCCCACGGCCTTGGCCGCCAGGCCCTCCTGGATCGCGCTCGCGAGCTCGGCCTGACCCGTGTAGTGCGCGACCTCGGGGCTGATCCGAGCGGTGAGCGAGTCGTCGTCGGACCAGCGTGCCTTCACCAGACCCGACGCGAGCACCTCGCCGCCGACCGCGATCTGCACGCGGGCCGCGAGCTGCTCGGAGCCCACCGGCTTCGAGCCGACGCGCACCGCCACGTGGTAGTCGCGCGACTCGTCGCCCCACGAGCCCGTCGGGTACGCACTCGTCAGCGGGTTCACCTCGGACCTGCGCGACGTGAGGTCCTCGACCGTCGGGGCGACCTGCCGCACGAAGAGCACCTGGGCCCCCTGCGGCGCCCACACGCGCAGCTCGGCGTCGGCGATGCCGCGCGACATCGAACGCTGGACGAGGTCTCGGAAGTCGGCCGCGATGTCGTCCGGGTTGGCGATCAGGTCGACCGTCCCGAGCAGCGCGGTCGAGATCTCGCGGAGCTCGTCGACCTGCCAGTTCGCGCCCACACCTCGCGCATCGCACTGGAAGTGGCCGGTCACGTTGCGCACCACTGCCGAGAGGGCGGCGCGGGGCTCGGACTCGTTCTTGCCGTCGGTCAGCAGGATCGCGTGCCGCTGCGGCGCCTGCGGGACGGTCGCGAACAGCCGGTCGGCCAGCGCGAGCCACGTGCTCATGGCCGTGCCGCCCGACGGCAGCAGCGTCGCGATCGCGCGCTTGGCCTCAAACCGAGCGCCCGGCTCCATCTGGACCATGTCCCGCACCGCGTTCGGGTACGGGAAGACCCGCTGCGCCACGTGGCTGCCGCCGACGATCGCGAACCACGTCCCGTCGGCGATCTGGTCCACCGCCACCTGGGCCGCGTGCTTCGCGGCGTCGAGGTTGCGGCCGCTCATCGAGCCCGAGGTGTCGACCATGATGATCTCGGCGACACCGCCCTGGGCCGTGGCCGCAGCACCCGCACCGGAGCTGGTCAGCGTGACGATGGCGTGCACGTCCGTCCCGCCCTGCGGCAGGAACTCGTTCTGGAAGACCTCGGCAGTGAAGACGGCCACGCTCAATCCTTCGTCGGTCGGGTGCTGCCGAGGCTATCCGAACCCGCGGGCTCGGACACTCGGCGTACAGGGGTCGTGATCTCGTCGTCGACCAGGTGCTCGGGTCGGTCGTCGCCCTGGTCAGCGGCCTCGGCAGACGGGGGTGCGGTCCCGCCCGCGGCGGGCGTCCGCGGCGCCGGCACGCGCGCGAGCGCGACGGTCACGTTGTCCCGTCCGCCCTGCGCGTTGGCCCAGCCGACGAGCTCCGCGGCGACGCGTGCCGGGTCGCCGTCCACCGCGGCCGCGAAGCCGCGCAGGAGCGGCGCGAGGTCCTCAGCGCGCGAGCAGTAGTTCCACAGGCCGTCCGAGCACACGAGCACCCAGCCGGGGCCGTCGAGCACGGTCGCGGTGGTGCGCGCCGTGACGTCCTCGGCGTCGGGCCCGAGCCAGCGGGTGATCGCGTGCGCCTGCGGGGACGCCTCGGCCGCCTCCCGCGGCACGCCGCGGGACATGAGCTCACCGGCCCACGAGTCGTCGGCCGTGAGCTGCTGGGCGGGGCCGTCGTCGGGCAGCCAGTAGACGCGCGAGTCGCCGAGCCAGCCCGCGACGAGCAGGTCGTCGACGACGACGGCGGCGACGAACGTGCACGACGGTGCGTGGTCGGGGCCGACACCCTCGCGCATGCTCGCGACGACCGCGTCGTTGCCCGCGACCGCCGCTCGCGCCAGCAGGCCGGAGAAGGCCGCCGTGCGGGCGGCCGACGACCCGGCCGCGCGTTCGGCCCCCTCCGGACCGCCGGAGACGAGGACGTCGAGCGCCGCGGCGACCGCCGCCAGGCTCGCGGCATCCGAGTCGGGCGCGGTCGAGACGCCGTCGCACACGACGAGCGCGGCGAACGAGCCCGAGGCGGCCAGCGCCATCGCGTCCTCGTTGCGCGCGTGGCGCACGCCGCGATCGCACACGCCCCCGACCCACGGGGCCGGGCTGTCCGACCAGTGGTCCCGCTCGGACGCCGCCGGCTCACCGCACTGCTCGCAGTAGCCGTCGGCGGCCACCGTGCCGCCGCAGGCACGGCAGCGGCGCGGTGCGCCCGTCGCCGCGGGCGCGTCGGCGTCACGATCGTCGTCCGGGTCGTCGTCCGCGTCGTCGTCCACGTCGGCGAGCTTCGCCGAGGACGGCGGTGCCGCGAGCTCCTGCGCCGCCATTCCCGGCACCGCGGTCCCCCGCGCCGCCGAGCCGGCGGTGCCCTGCTCGGACGCACCCGGCACGCGGGCGCCGCACCCCTCGCAGAAGCGGTCGTCGGGGTGCAGCACTCCCCCGCACCGCTCGCACGCGGCAGTCGGTGCGGCCGTCGTCGCCGGACCGGTCACCACGCGGTCCACCGTCGGACGGCGTTGGCGCGGTCGACGAGGTCGATCCGCTCGTCGCGCGTGCCGGCGAGCGTCGCCGACTCGCGGTAGGCGGCCTCGAGCGCGTCCCGCAGCCGGGCCTCCTCGACGGGGACGTCGCCGATGCGCAGCTGCGTAGCGGGGCCCGAGCGCACGACCTCGGCGAGCGCGGCCTCGAAGACGCCGATCCGCAGGTCCACGCGCTGCTGCGGCTCGACCGTGACGCGTTCGAGCCCTGACAGCGCGTCCGCGAGGGCCGGGATGCCCCGGCCCGCGGACGTGAGCAGGCGCGCCCGCTGGACCCGGGCCTCCGGGTACGAGCTGCGCGTCGGCGTCACGAGCTCGAGCGCGGCCAGGGCGCCGTCGAGCTCGTCGGCCCGGCGCCGGATCCGCGCCAGGCCGAACGCTGCCGCCGCCGTGTAGTTGGCGTCCGAGCGCGCGCACACGACGTACAGCGACTCGGCGATGTCGGGCTCGTCGGACGTCTCGCACGCGACGGCCAGCGCGAGCTTGGGCGCGAGCTCGCCCGGCACCTGGCCGTACACCGCGTTGAACGACGCCCGCGCCGCGACCGCGTCGCCGGCCGCGAGCTGCGCGAGGCCGTCGAGCCACACCGCACGCCACTCCCACGGGTCGGCGTCCAGCACCTGCGCGAGCGCCGCGCGCACCACGTCGAGCCGGCCCGCCTCGATCCCGGCGCGCGCGCGGGCCAGCCGCACCTCGACCGTCTCGTCTGGCGCGTCGGCGAGCGCCTCGAGCCGCTGCAGCGGGTCGGACACGCTCACGCCGGCGAGCCACCCGGCCGCAGGGTCGGATGCGTCGACCTTGAGCAGCGGGAGCTCGTCCCACCCCAGGGGGCCGTGCGCGCCGTCGGTCGTCGGCGGGTCGAACAGCACCGAGGCGGCCGAGTGCAGCGCGGGGTGACCCGGACCGCGGTCCGTCGCGACGACCTCACGCAGGACGCCCAGCAGCTGCGTGCGCAGCTCGTCGACGGTGGCGAACCGGTCCGACGGGTCCGGTGCGCACGCCTTGGCCAGGAGCCGGTAGAACGAGTCGTACCGCGCGAACACGGGGGTCTCGGCGACCGGCGGCAGGGACGCGACGTACGTCGTCGTGTTGCCCCGGAAGTCCAGCACGAGCGACGCGAGCGTGCGGCCGATGGTGTAGACGTCCGAGGCGACCGACGTCCCCACCTCGGGCACCTCGGGCGCCTGGTAGCCGACCGTCCCGAAGATCGCCGACTGCAGGTCGTCGACGCGGCGCACGCCTCCGAGGTCGATGAGCTTGACTGCGTCGCCCTGCTGGATCACGTTGTCGGGCTTGAAGTCGCAGTACAGCAGGCCGACGTCGTGCAGGTAGGCGAAGGCGGGCAGCACCTCGAGCACGAGCGCGCACGCGTGGTCGACCGGCAGCGGGTCGTTGGTGCCGCCTGCCGCCTCGCGGCGCGCCGTGAGCATCTCCTTGAGCGAGCGGCCGCCCACGTACTCCATGACGGTGTAGCCCGCGCCGTCGTGCATGACGAAGTTGTAGATCTCGACGATCAGCGGGTGCTCGACCTCGGCGAGGAACTGCCGCTCGGCGATCGCCGCGGCGTACGCGTCGGCGTCGCCCGCGTTGAGCAGGCCCTTGAGCACGACCCAGCGCCCGGACACGTTCTGGTCGCGCGCGAGGTAGATCCAGCCGAGGCCGCCGTGCGCGAGGCAGCCGACGACCTCGTACTGGCTGCCCACGAGGTCGCCCGCGACGAGGCGGGGGTCGAAGTCGAACGCCGCGCCGCACTGCGGGCAGAAGCCCTTGGTGCGCCCGGGGACGCTGTCGCGCTCACGACCGACCGGCTCGCCGCACGACGGGCAGTACCGCTTGCGCTCCGGCACCTGGGGGTCGGCCATGACGACCTGCAGCGGGTCCCGGACCGGCACCGACGGGACGGTGGTGAGCCCGGCCCCCAGCCGCGCGCCGCGCAGCCGCGTGGAGCCCGTGCCGAGCGTGCGCGTTGCGCGCGAGCCGCTCGCCGCGGTGCGGGCCGAGCCCAGCGCCGCGGTCGCAAGCCGGCTCGAGCTGGTCCGCCCGGTACGCGTCGACCGCTCGTCGTCACCGCCCGGGCCGCGGGCGACCGGCACACCTGCCGCGATCCCCGTGCCGAGCAGCGACGTGGCCGAGGCGGCGGGCCGGGTCACCCCTGTGCCCGCGGGCGCGGTCGGCGCCTGCGGCGAACCGCAGACGTTGCAGTACCCGTCCTCGTAGGTGCCGGTGCAGCCCGGTTCGGTGCACGCCGTCATCGCGTGGCTCCCTTCGGCCCGTGGGCGGGCACATCGCGGGTGAGGAACTCGTACTGCTCGACGTAGAAGCGCGCGAGGACGATGTCGCACGGCGTGCGCTCGACCGCGTCGCGCGCCTCGTCGTACCCGGAGCGCACGGTCAGCGACGCGCTGCGACCGTTCGCGTCCGCCGCGCCGCGGAGCCGCTCGAGGCGGTACCGCAGCTCGGCCCGCTCGCGCAGCGGACGGCCGTAGGCGTCCGCGACCGCGTCGAACGCGCGCTGGACGGTGCGCAGCCGCTCGACGAACGCGTCCACCTCGGTGCGCGTCGGTGGGACGTCGCCCAGGCGCGACACGTCGGGCACCGCGAGGTTCGGCGGGTCGACGATCTCTCGTCGGCAACGGTCGGCGAGCGAGTGCAGCGTCGGCTCGCGCTCCTCGAGCGAGTCGCGCAGCGCCGCGGCGTCCGAGCGCTGACGCGCCAGCGTGCGGCGCTGCGACGCGTCGACGATGAGGTCGCGCTCGGTGGTGGCGACGTCGACCTCGAGCTCGCCGAGCGGACCGGTGACGTCGGCGCCGCGTGCCGCCTGCGCCGAGATGCCCTGCTCACGCGCGCGCAGCGCCGCGACGTGCGCCTGCGCGTCCCCGTCGGCGGCGAGGTCCTCGCACCGGACGACCGCCGCGCGCACCGCGCGCAGTCGCGCAGCCTCGTCGGCCGCGCCCGGGTCGAACGCGAGCCGGTCACGGAGCTGGTCGAGCATCGCGTCGCACAGCGTCACGGCCTCGACGAGCGAGACGAGCGCCGAGGCACGTCCCGCGTCGAGCCGGCCCCAGATGAGCTGCGACATCTGCTCGCGTGCGACCGCGTCCGCCCGGCCCGAGTCCCAGATCTCCACGAGCCGGTCCAGCCGTCCGCGGATCGCCTGCCACATCGTCATCGCCAGCACGACGTCGGACGTGAACGCCTCCGGCTTGTCCGTCTGCCGCGACGCCGAGTCCAGGCGGTCGAGCTCGGACCGCCGGTCCGCCGCCCACCGCTCGAGCGCAGCCAGGTACGTCAGCAGGTCCGCGGCGGGGATCGCCTCGCCGAGGCGACCCGGCGCCCGGGGCGGGTCGACGGGTCCCGCAGGCGTCACGACGAGCCTCCGCGCGCGGTGCGTCCGTACACCGACTCGGGCGGCTCGGGCGCGTCGCCCAGCGCACCGAGCCAGCGCTCGTACGACGCCGCCCAGCGGCCGTCCGCCTTGACCTCGTCGAGCACCGCATTGACGAACCGCACGAGCTCGACGTCGTCGGCCGCGACCCCGATGCCGTACGGCTCGTCGCTGATCGCCTTCCCGATGACCTTGGCGTACGGGTCCTGTGCCGCGAAGCCCGCGAGGATCGTGTCGTCGCCCGTGATCGCGTCGACCTTGCCCTGCTGGAACAGCACCAGGCAGCCGGTGTGGGTCTGCGCGCCGACCGCCTCGATGCCCGGGTAGTCCGCGAGCCGCGCGATCGTCGTCGTCCCCTCGGGCGCGCACACGCGCATGCCGTCGAGGTCGTCGATGTCCCGCGCGTCCGAGTCGAGCGGGACGAGCACCTTCTGACCCGCGTGGAAGTACTCCGCCGAGAACGCGATCTCGGTCCAGCGGTCGCACGTGATCGAGAACGCGCGCGCGACCAGGTCGACCTCGTGGCGCTTCAGCACGTCCAGGCGCTGGCCCGAGGTGATCACCCGGAACTGCAGGTGGTCCGGGTCGCCGAAGATCGCCGTCGACACCGCCGCGGCCATGTCGACGTCGAAGCCCTCGATCGCCCCGGTGATGGGGTTCCGGCTGCCCATGAGCAGGGTGTCCGCCGAGACGCCCACGATCAACGCGCCACGGTCACGGATCCTGCGCACCGACGCGTTGCCCTCGACGTCCGCGCCGCTCTCGCCCGGCGCGTACGACTGCGTCAGGTCGGTGCACGTGGCGGGTGCGGCGGCCGGCGCACTCGTCGCCGCCGCCTCGGCCGAGGGTGCGTCGGTCGCCCCGACGTCGCCGGGTTCGGTCGCGGTGCACCCGGCGAGCGCGAGCGCGAGCCCGGCCACCACGGCGGCGGCCCGCGCGGCACGGCGCGGGGTCGTCACGACAGCGGGTCCAGCCCTCATCAGCGGTACTCCTTCAGTCGAGCGCTGAAGCCCACGGCCACACCCACCGCCGCGAGCAGCCCGGCGAGCAGCGCGATCCACGCACTGCGGGAGGACGACCGCGCGGCGTCGTGCAACGCGTCGTCCGCCTGCGTCCCGTCCGCGCTGACCGCGTCCCGTGCGGCCGTCCCGAACGCGTCGAACTTCGCATTGGGCGAGTCGGGCTCGGTCGACGTCGCGAGGGCGACCGCGGCGTCCCAGTCACCGCCGTCGTCCAGTCCGCGGATCTCGTCGTGCGTGCTCCTCCAGGCGTCGAACGTCTCGACCACCTGCTGGTCGATCCCGCCCCCGGCGAGCAGCTCCTCTGCCTGGGTGACCGCGTCGAGGTACGACTCCTCGTACGCCTGGCCCGAGCCGCGCTTGATCAGCGTGAACGACTCCATGGCCTTCGCGTCGTTCGCGAGCGAGTAGGCGTGCGCGACCGCGACCGTGCGCGCGTACGCGCCGTCCTGGACCTGGTTCGCCGTCTGCACACCACCGCTCAGGCTGGTGCTGAGCACGATCCCGCCCACGACCAGCACCACGGTGGCGATCACGAGCCCGCCGTTGAGCCGGCGGTGCGTGCGCCGCGCGAGCCACACCTGGACAGCGACGAGCGCCATGATCCCGACGACGAGCGCGAGCATCGCGAGCATCGCGCGTCCCGCGACCGCGAACGCGTCCGAGACCCGCTCGTCGTTCGCCGTGACGACCTCGTCGATGCCGGGCAGCGCGGAGGCACGCAGCTCCTGCGACGCGGCCTCGAGGTACGCGGCACCGACCGGGAACCCCTGCCGGTTGTTCGCGCGCGCCTGCTCGACCAGTCCGCTGTACGTCGTCACGCCCGTGCTGACCGCGCCCAGGCGAGCGGCGTCGCCGCGGTCCGCGCCCGCCACGGCGACCAAGCCACCCGAGGCCGCGGCGAGGGAGTCGTCGTACCGCGCTCGCTGCTCCACCGGTTCACGCCCGCCGACGAGGAACGCGTTCGTGGCCGTCGCGTCGGCCGCCACCAGGTCGTTGCGGACCTGCAGCGCGCGGACCTGCTGACCCGTGTCGTCGGCGGCTGCCGACAGCGCCTGGGACTGCGCGAGGCCCGTGCCGAGCCCGACGACGGCGACCAGCAGGCTCGCCAGCACGCCGAGCGTCGCCGCGAGCCGCAGACGTGCGGGAGTGCGGCTGAAGCGGCCTGAGCGTGCGGTGGTCACGGCGCCCGCGGGCGCCGGCGTCGCGAGTCGCGACGAGCCCGCGGTGGGTGCGACGAGGACCGCTCCCGCCGTCGCGGCCGTCGCGACGGCAGCTCCGGTGCGGCCTGCCGCGGATGCGGGTCGAGCAGGGGGCGGCGCCGCTGCTGCGGCGGGCGTCGGCGTCACGCGGACTCCTGTTCGTCGGCACGTTCGTCGGCCGGTTCGTCGGCCTGGTCGTCGGCTCGTTCGTCCGCTCGCTCGTCGGCGGCGTCGGGCGCGTCGTCGCCGGCGACCTCAGCCTGCGCGGCGGGACCACCGGCATCGAGCTGCTCGTCGGCCTCGTCGTGCGGGGCGTCGACGAGGTCCTCGGGCAGGAGCGTGCGCAGCTCCTCGACGGTCGGCTCGGCGACGTCGCGCAGCCGCCACGCGTGCCGCAGGATCGCCTTGTCGAGCACGTTGCGCGCCCACCGACCGTTGCCGAAGCCCTCGTCGCGCAGCTGGCTGCGGGCGATCTCCCGGAAGCGGTCGACCGTCTGCGGCGCGGGCTCGAAGTCGGCCTTGCGCGCCGCGAGCTCGAAGATCGCGGTCAGCTCGTCGTCGCTGTAGTCGTCGAACGTGATGGTGGTCGAGAACCGGCTCTCGAGGCCGGGGTTCGTCGCGAGGAACCTGCCCATCGGCCCGGGATACCCGGCGACGATCACGACGAGGTCGTCGCGGTGGTCCTCCATGTCCTTGACGAGCGTGTTCACCGCCTCGGCCCCGTACTGGTCCTCGGCCAGCGCGTACGCCTCGTCGACGAACAGCACCCCGCCCACGGCGGTGCCGACCACTTCGGACGTCTTGACCGCCGTCTGCCCGAGGTATCCCGCGACGAGCTCGGAGCGGTCGACCTCGACCAGGTGACCCTGCGCGAGCAGACCGAGCGCCTGGTAGATGCCCGCGACGAGCCGGGCGACGGTGGTCTTGCCCGTCCCGGGGTTGCCGAGGAAGACGAGGTGTCGCGTGATCGTGGGCGACGTGAGGCCCGCGTCGGTGCGCAGACGCTCCACGCGCAGCAGCTGCGCCTGCTCACGGATCTCACGCTTGACGCGACGCAGCCCGATCAGCGCGTCCAGCTCGGCAAGGAGCTCCTCGAGCGAACGCGTCGGCGCCTCGGCGGGCTCGGGCTCGTCGCCCGCCGTCGCGACGGCCGTCGCTCCCGCGGCCGTAGGCGAGGGCAGCGCGTCCCGCGCCTGCTCGAGCGTCGTCCGTCCGGCGCTCGGGACGGGTCCCACGGGCGCGAGGCTGCCGGTGGCGCCCGCCGCCGCGAGGTGCACCGCGGCGGTCGCCGACGCGCGTGCCAGGACGTCCAGCCCGGGCTCCCCCAGGTCGCACGCGGCCGACGTCACCAGCGCGAGCGCGCGTGCGTACTCGGGGGCCTGCGGCGAGCCCTCGGCGACGAGCCGCTCGAGCTGCGCCGTGGGTGCCGAGCGCCAGCGGCGTCCGCCGGACGCCGCTGTGAAGAACGCGGAGAGCTCCGTGCGTCCGAGGGCCTCGCCCCACGCGTCGGGCGCGCCCGGGACGGCCTCGGCGACCGCCGCGGCGAGGCGCGCACCCTCGTCGCGCACGTCCGCGTCGTCGAGACCCGCCTGCACGCCGACGGCCACGAGCGCGTCGATCGCGCCGCGCAGCGTAGCGCCGGGGCTCACGACGCCACCGCCGGGCCGCCGTCGGGCAGCTCGAGCGACGAGCCCCCGAACTTGTCCGCGAGGAACTGGCCGTGCGCGACGAGCGCGTGCGCGTCCTGCCGCGAGACCGCGTCGGAGATCTGCGTGAGCGTCACACCGAGGAGGTCGAGCTGGTCGCACAGCAGCATGAGCGACGTCTTGCCCTGCGCGACCACGCGACGGTCGGCGAAGTCGCGCGGGAGCCGAAGGTAGGACCCGACCGCCTCGGGCAGGTAGCTCGTCGCGGTCGCGACGACCGTGTGCGCCTGCCGGCTGCCGATGCCGAGCCGGTCCAGGCGCGGCGCCATGTCCTCGACGACGCGTGCGATGCGGTTCACGCGCGCGGTCACCGCCGCGGGCACCCGACCCTCGACGTCGCGCTGGACCTCACGGACGGCCTCGACGATCTGCGTGGAGGTGGGCACCGCGGGCTCGTCCGGACCGACCCGTTCCGGCGCGCGGCCGCGCCGCCGGCCCACGAGCGCACCCCACCAGCCCATCGACGCCTCGCTCAGCCGAGGTCGAGCGAGCCGCCTGCGGCGCCCGTCTGGTCGGACTTCTGCACGCGGTCGAGGTACGAGCGCGCCTTCGTCGTCTCGGTCTCGAGGACGCCGATGGTCTGGGCCATCGAGTCGAGCGCCTTGACCTTGAAGCCGTCGATCGCGTCCATCGTCGCGTAGATGTCGTTGAACGCCTGCTGGAGCTGCGGCAGGCCCAGCGTCGAGCTCGCCGCCTGCTCCTGGATCTGCACCGACTGCTCGCGCAGGAGCTTGGACGTCGACGCGATCATGCCCGTGGTCGTCGAGTTCAGGGCGCTGATCTGGTCGAGGACGAGCTTCTGGTTGTTGAGCGCCTGCGCGACGAGCACCGCGGTGCGCAGCGCCGCGACCGTCGTGGTCGTCGCTCGGTCGACGCCCTTGATGAGCTCGCCGTTGTTCTTGATGATGATGTCGGTCGCGAGGTAGCCCTGGATCGAGACCGCGAGCTGCGTCAGCAGGTCCTGGTGCTTCTGGCGCACGTAGAACAGCACGTCCTCGCGGAGCGACTTCGCGCGCTGCGGGTCGGTCCGCTCGGCCTCGGCGACCAGGGTCGCGAGCTTGGTGTCGAGCTTCTCGGCGACGTAGACGTACTGGTTGAGCCGCGCCATGGTCGCCCACAGGTGCTGCTTCTCGAGGTTGAGCGCGGCGTTGTCCTTGCGGAGCTCGTCCTGGCCGTTGTAGAGCGCCTGCACGATCGCGTCGATCTGCTTCTGCGCGCTCTCGTAGCGGCGGAAGTAGTCGGTGATCGAGTCGCCGAACGGCAGGAAGCCCAGGATCTTCTTGCCCAGGCTGGCCTCGGACGGGTCGAGCTCCTCGACGGTGCGGCGCAGGTCGAGCAGCGACTTGCTGACCTGCGACGTGCCGGAGACTCCTCCGTCGCGCAGCTCCTGGACCGGCATCTGCAGGAGCCGGTTCGAGGTCTCGGCCGCGGCCCGGACGTCCGCGTCCCCCATGGTCCGCACGTCCTCGGCCTTCGCCGCGAACTCGGGCGAACCGGCCTGCGCGCTCGCCAGCCCGGCGAGGTAGGAGTCGACCTTCGCGTCGAGACCCGGCAGTGCGGCCTCGTCAACACGCGGGGCGATCGCCGGCGCCTGGGTCTGCGCGACCGGAGCGAGCGGCGCGGGGGCCTCGAGCTCCAGCGGGGGCGTCAGGGGTGCCGGTGCACCCGCTGCGGGCTGCGTCATCGTGTACCTCCGCGTCGAGGACTCGTGATGGCCCCGATCGGGCCGCCGTCGAGCTCCGGGTTCAGTTGGGGTTCGGGCAGCACGCTATGCCATACGGCCGCTCGGCAGGTGGCCCCGCTCACAGTTCGTGCGACGGGGTGAGCCGCGGGTTCACGCCCGCGGGGCCTCGACCTCGGGGTCGCTCGGCGGGGGGCTGTCGACGGTCGAGGCCAGGGCCAGCCCGTCGTCGTTGGTGGCGGCCAGGCGTCGCGTGTCCGGGACCACCTCGCCGACGAGGTCGTCGAGCTCGGCGTCGACCTGGGCGCGCGGCGCCCAGAGCCCGTACCGGTGACCGGCGAACCACCAGCACCCGAGCACGAGGGCGGCGCCGGCGACGGCGTCGAGCACCCAGTGGTTGCCGGTGAGGACGACGATCGCGGTCGTCGTCGCCGCGTAGCCCCAGACCGCGACCTTCGCCCAGCGTCGCCGCAGCAGGTACGCGAGCACGACGCTGACCCAGACCGCCCAGCCCACGTGCATCGACGGCATCGCGGCGACCTGGTTGGTCACGGAGCCGGCGCCGCTCGCGGCCTGCTCGGCGGCTGACGGCCACCATCCGTAGACCGAGCTCTCCGAGACCGTGTCGACGTACTGGCCGAGCAGGCGCGGCGGCGCGGTCGGGAAGAAGAAGTATCCGAACAGCGCGAGGAACGTGGCCCCCAGCAGGGCGGTCCGCGCAGGCCGGTAGAGCAGCGGGCGCCGGAAGAACAGGACGACGAGCACGGTCGGCGTCACGAGGTAGTGCATCGACTGGTACCAGTACGACGTCGCGACCTCGAGCCACGTGTGCTGAGCTGTCGCGGTGTTGAGCGCGTGCTCGATGTCGATGCGCAGCCAGCGCTCGACGTCGAGGATGCCCCGGGCGTGCGACTTCGCGACGTCCCACGATCCGCTCGCGGCCAGGCGCGTGGCGGAGTAGGCGACGTAGAGGCCCACGACGAGCACGACCTCGCGGATGATCTCGCCGCGCGTGCGCCTGGCTCCCCCACTGGTCGACCGCTCGACCGCCATCTCCCCGCCCACCTGGCCCCCTTCCGGCACTGGTCTGCGGCCACACTAGCGTCGGCTGGACGCATGACCATGTCGTTTGCCGTCCCAACCGGGCGTTGTGGCGCCCGTCACGCGCGACTCGCTCACGGGGTGATGTCGAACCGCGGCACGCCCAGCGTCATCTCCATGAAGCACGGCGTCCACCCGCAGATACCTCTTGACCGGTACAGCACGAGGTGTCTACCGTGTGAGACGCACGACTGGACCGGTACAGAACAGGAGATGACCATGTACCTCAGCCCGCCACCGCTCAGCCTGCTCCACTCCCGCCGCGCGGCCCTGACCCAGGCGCGCAGCGCGCTCCCCGACGCGCCCGTCGTCCCGGACGCCGGCCGACGCGCCCGGCGCGGGACCACCGTCGTCGCCCGGTCGTTCGCCGCGACGCGGCGCGCGGGCGCTCGGTCGCTGCACCGCCTGGGCGACGCGGTCGCGCCGACCGAGCGGTCGGCCCTCGTGCGGTGAGCACGCTCCTGCACGGCCGCGGCACGGCCGACGCGCCCGCCACGGTCACCTACCCTGGCGTCCAGGACCCGGGTCCCGGCGAACGACCGGGCGGGCGACAGGAGGTGGCCGTGGCGCGCGTGACGTTGCAGACGATCGCCGACCAGGTCGGCGTGAGCCGGATGACCGTCTCCAACGCGTTCTCGCGGCCGGACCAGCTCTCGGCCGAGCTGCGCGAGACGATCCTGGCGACCGCCGCCGAGCTCGGGTACGTCGGCCCCGACCCCGCGGCGCGCATGCTGGCCCGCGGCTCGTCGGGCACCGTGGGCGTCCTGTTCACGCAGTCGCCCGCCGCGGCGTTCCGCGACCCGATCGCCGCGGAGTTCTTCGCGTCCGTCGCCGAGGCGCTCGCCCCCACGGGGCTCGCGCTGTCGCTGCTCCCGACCGCAGGGGACGGCGACCGGCTCGCGGCGCGAGACGTCCCGATGGACGCCGCGATCGTCTACGCGTGCGCGGTCGACACCACGGCCCTCGGCTGGCTCGAGCGACGCGGCCTGCCGCTCGTGTACGTCGACCAGCTCCCGACCACCGACCTCGCCGCGACGGTGCTGCTCGACGACCGGCCCGGCGCGCGCGCCGCCGCGCAGCACGTCGTCGACCTCGGCCACCGGCGCGTCGCCCTGCTCACGACCGCGTGGGGCCTGCCGCCCGGCGTCGCGCCCGACCCGGGCACCGCCGGCGTCGGGCACGTCTCACGCGAACGGGTCGAGGGGTGGATGAGCGCCCTGCGTCCGGCGGGCGCCGACGTCGTCGCGGTGCACATGCTCGACAACCACGAGGAGGACGCGCTCGCCGCCGCCCGCCTCGCCCTCACGCTGCCCGACCGGCCGACCGCGGTGCTGTGCTTCTCGGACCTCGTCGCCTGGGCGGTTGTGCGCGTCGCGCGCGAGCTCGGGTTGAGCGTCCCACGGGACGTGTCCGTCGTCGGCTTCGACGACAGCGTGCTGAGCCGCACCGTCACCCCGTCGCTCACGACGGTCCGGCAGGACCTCGTGGCGAAGGGCAGAGCCACGGCGCGCGCGATCGAGCACGCGCTCGCGGCCCAGCGCCCGGGCGCTGCTGCGGCCGAGCCCGACCACGTGCTCGTGCCGACGCAGCTCGTGGTCCGCGAGTCGACGGGGCCGGCCCCCGCGCGCTGAGCACGACCCTCGCCGGACCGCTCTCAGCGCGTGGCCTGAGGGCCGTTCGCGGGCCTGAGCGGGTCCGTGCCTTCTTCGTCGTCCACCACGGCCGCCATGCTCCGCAGGAAGGTCACGAGGTCGGCCCGCGAGGCCTCCGGGACGGCCAGCACGACCTCCGCCATGCGCCGGTGCATGCGGGCCAGCCGTTCACGTACCTCGTCGTGCGCGTGCGGCGTCGGCCGCAGCACGACCGCGCGCCGGTCGGTCGGGTGCGACTCGCGGACGAGGTGACCCGAGTCGGTCAGGCGGTCGAGCAGCTTGGTCGTCGACGCCGTCGAGATGCCCAGCTCGCGCGTCACGTGGTGCGGGCTGGTCACGAGGCCCTCCGCCTCGCGCCCGATGAGCACCTGGAGCGCCCGCATGTCAGTCTCGTTCATGGACATGCGCGCGGCGGTGCGACGACGCATCGCCGCGTCGGAACGACGGAAGGCCCGGACCGCCTCGAGGACGTCGGCGACGGCCGGGTCGTCGCCGTACCAGTAGTGCGCGGGGTTTGCAGGTTCGGGCATGACACGCATACTAGTCTCCGAAGTAACTAGCGCGGCTAGCGATCTCCTCCGTCGGCGGGGACGCAGTCGGGATCCGGAGGTCGACGTGACGCAGGACCTCGTGGTGCTCCTCGACGCCGCAGGGCGCCCGAGCGGGCACGCACCACGCGAGGCCGTGCACGACACGGCCACGCCGCTGCACCTCGCGTTCTCGTGCTACGTCCTCGACGACGAGGGACGCGTGCTCATGACGCGCCGGGCCCTGACCAAGCGGACCTGGCCCGGCGTGTGGACCAACTCGTTCTGCGGCCACCCCCGGCCCGGCGAGAAGGCGCAGGACGCCGTGCGGCGCCGGGCGCGCGACGAGCTGGGGCTCGAGCTCGCCGAGCTCACGCTCCTGCTCCCCCACTTCCGCTACCGCGCGGTGGACGCGTCCGGGATCGTCGAGAACGAGGTGTGCCCGGTCTGGTTCGCCACGGCGCGCTCCGCCGTACGCCCGGAGCCGGCCGAGGTGATGGACCACGCGTGGGTCGACGTGACCGACCTCGGCCGCTCGATGGCCTCGACGCCGTGGGCGTTCAGCCCGTGGAGCGTGCTGCAGGTCACCGAGCTCGCCGAGCTCATCGCCGCCGCACCCGCCCGACGGGTGGGCTGACATGACGACGCTCGCGGGAGCCCCCGTCACGGGCCTGGAGCCCGGACCGCTCGAGACCTTCCGGGCCGGACCCGGAGTGCTCCTGCACGACGACGAGGCACGCGCCCTGTGGGCCGCGGCAGGCGACGCGACCCGGGGCGGCCGTGGTGTGCGCCCGCACCTGCTGCGCGTCGCGTACGCGTCGCTCGGCGGCACGGACGAGACCGCGTGCGCCCAGCTCGCGGACGCGGTCGAGCTCCTGCACGCCGCGTTCGTCGTGCACGACGACGTGATCGACCACGACGACGTGCGGCGCGGCCGGCCGAACGTGTCCGGCACGTTCACGGCGCGCGCCGTGGACGCGGGAGCATCCGGGTCGGCGGCGCGCGGGTACGGCCGCGCGGCCGGCATCCTCGCCGGAGACCTCGCGCTCGTCGCCGCGACGCGCTCCTTCGCCACGGTCCCGGCCCGCCCCGAGGTGGTCGCCGACCTGCTCGCTCTCCTGGACCGCACCGTGGCACTCTCGGCCGCGGGCGAGCTGCACGACGTGCGGCTCGCGCTCCAGGTCGACGAGCCGAGGGTCGCCGACACGCTCGCGGTCGCCGAGCTCAAGACCGCGGTGTACTCGTTCTCGCTGCCGCTCAGCGCGGGTGCGATCCTGGCGGGCGCCACGACCGCCACGGTCGCCGCCCTCGACCGCGTGGGCCGCCTGGTCGGCACCGCCTTCCAGCTCCACGACGACCTGCTCGGCGTGTTCGGCGACGAGGCGAGGACGGGCAAGAGCGCGCTGAGCGACCTGCGCGAGGGCAAGGTCACGGCGCTCGTCGCGCACGCGCGCACGACGCCCGCCTGGTCGCAGGTCGCCCCGGCGTTCGGTGACCCGGCGCTCACCCCGCGGCGCGCTCGGGAGGTGCGCGAGCACCTCGAGCGGTGCGGCTCGCGTGCGTTCGTCACCGACCTGGTCGGCGAGCACCTCACCGCCGCCCAGTCGCTCGCGCGCGACGCGGGGCTCCCCGAGGCGGTGCTGCGCAGCCTGCGCACGCTCGTCGACGACGACGTCTGGAGTGCGGGATGAAGCACGGTGCACGGACTCCCGAGGGCGGCGCCCAGCGGTACGCGCACGCCGCGGCGACGGCCGCCGGCACGGTCGTCGGCGAGTACTCGACCTCGTTCGCACGCGCGTGCCGGCTGCTGCGCGAGCCCGTCCGCGGGCACGTGCGCACGATCTACGGGCTCGTACGGGTCGCCGACGAGATCGTCGACGCGCCGGACCTCGACCTGACGCCGCAGCAGCGCGGCGCCTACCTCGACGCGCTCGAGGCCGAGACGCTCGACGCGCTCCAGTCGGGGTTCTCCACCAACCTCGTCGTGCACGCGTTCGCCGCGACGGCACGCGAGCACGGGATCGGTCCCGAGCTCGTCGTGCCGTTCTTCGCCTCGATGCGCACCGACCTGCGCGCCGCCCAGCACGACGAGGCGTCGCTCGACGCCTACGTGTTCGGCTCGGCCGAGGTCGTCGGGCTCATGTGCCTGCGCGTCTTCGTCGGCGCGCCCGACGCGAGCGACGAGCTCGCAGCGCACGGGTACGACCGCCTCGCCCCCGGCGCGCGCCGCCTGGGCGCCGCGTTCCAGAAGGTCAACTTCCTGCGCGACCTCGCCGCCGACCACGACCAGCTCGGCCGTCGTTACCTCCCCGGTGACGACTCCGGCGTCCTGACCGACGCGCAGCGCGACGCCGTGCTCGACGACATCGACGCGGACCTGGCGGCGGCCGCGGTCGCGGTCGCCGCGCTGCCGAGGTCCAGCCGGCGCGGCGTGCGGGCCGCGCACGACCTGTTCTCCGCCTTGTCCGGCCGACTGCGCGCGACGCCCGCCGCTCGCATCGCCCGCGAGCGCGTCCGCGTGCCGGCGCCGACCAAGGCGCTCGTCGTCGCGCGCACGCTGCTGCCCGCCGGGTGGCGGTCGTGACCGCGCGACCGCGCGCGGTGGTGATCGGCGCGGGCATCTCGGGGCTCGCCACGGCCGCGCTGCTGGCTCGCGAGGGGTACGACACCGACGTGGTCGAGCAGCAGGGCCACGTCGGCGGGCGGGCCGCGACCTGGGAGCACGACGGCTTCACGTTCGACCTCGGGCCGTCGTGGTACCTCATGCCCGAGGTGTTCGACCACTTCTTCCGCCTGTGCGGGACCAGCTCGGACGCCGAGCTCGACCTCGTCCGACTCGACCCGGCCTACCGGGTCTTCTTCGCGGGCGAGCGCTCCGACGGGCCGCCGCCGGTCCAGGACCGCGAAGGCGTCACGTCGGTCGACGTGCGCACCGGGCGCGCGCACGAGGCGTTCGAGGCGCTCGAGCCCGGCTCGCGGTCCCGGCTCGAGGAGTACCTCGCGTCGTCGCGCGAGGCCTACGAGCTCGCGCTGCGCCACTTCCTGTACTCGACCTTCGCGCGACCGACGACCTTGCTGCGCCGCGAGCTGCTGCGACACGCCCCGCGGCTCGGACGCCTGCTGACGACGTCCCTGGAGCGGTTCGTCGCCGACCGGTTCACCGACCCGCGCGCGCGCCAGGTGCTCGGCTACCCCGCGGTCTTCCTCGGCACCTCGCCCGAGCGCGCGCCCAGCCTCTACCACCTGATGAGCCACGCGGACCTCACCGAGGGGGTGCTGTACCCGCGCGGCGGGTTCGGTGCGGTGATCGACGCCGTGCTGCGGTGCGCGACGCGGGTCGGCGTGCGCGTCCGGACGTCCGCACGAGTCACCGCCGTGCGGACCACCGAGCTCGAGGGTGCGCGCGGGCGCGGGCCGCGGCACCGGGTCGTCGGCGTCGAGCTCGCCGGCGGCGAGGTGATCGAGGCCGACCTCGTCGTCGGAGCGGGCGACCTGCACCACCTGGAGACCGCGCTGCTCCCCCCGCACCTGGCTACCTACCCCGAGCGGTGGTGGCGCCGGCGCGATCCCGGCCCGGGCGCGGTGCTGGTCCACCTCGGCGTGCAGGGGCGGGTCCCGGAGCTCACGCACCACTCGATGTTCTTCACGCGCGACTGGCGCGCGAACTTCGACGCCGTCCTCGGTGCGCACCCGCAGGTGCCGGACCCCGCGTCGTTCTACGTGTGCGCACCGTCGCGCACCGACGACGGCCTCGCTCCCGCGGAGCACGAGAACCTCTTCGTGCTGGTCCCGGTCCCGGCCGACGAGGCGCTCGGCCGGGGCGGGCTCGACGGGGGCGGCGACCCCGCCGTCGAGCGCGTCGCGGACGCGGCGATCGCGACGCTCGCGTCATGGGCCGGGGTCCCGGACCTGGCCGAGCGCGTCGTCGTGCGCCGCACGGTCGGTCCCACCGACTTCGCCCACGACCTGTCGTCCTGGCGTGGCGGCGCGCTCGGCCCGGCGCACACCCTGCGGCAGAGCGCGTTCCTGCGCGGGCGCAACGTCTCGGCGCGGGTCGACGGCCTGCTGTACGCGGGCGGTTCGACGTTGCCGGGCATCGGGTTGCCGATGTGCCTCATCAGCGCGGAGCTCGTCGTCAAGCGGCTGCGGGGCGAGACCTCGGGCGCACCGCTTCCCGAGCCCGCCGGGGTCGGGCACGAGGTGCCGGCATGACGGGCGCGTACCTGCTGTGCCTCCTGCTGGCGGGTGTCGGCGTCGCTCTGCTCGACCGACGATGGCGCCTCGCGGCCTGGCGCGACGTGCCCGGCTCCCGACGCCGCACGCTCACCCTCGTGGGGGTCGGCTCGGCGCTGCTGCTCGCGTGGGACGTCGCAGCGATCGCGCTCGGCTTCTACGGGCGCGGGGAGAGCGACGCGCTGCTGGGCGTGTGGCTCGCGCCGCACCTGCCGCTCGAGGAGGTCGTGTTCGTCGCGTTCCTGTCCTACACGACGCTCGTCGTCGCGGGCGGTGCCGACCGGGTCCTGCGAGTCCGTACGTCTCGCGGTGTCGACGGCGCCGCGCCCGACCTGCCGTCGCGGGTGGCGTCATGACGTACGCGGGCCTGGCGGTCGTCGTGGTGCTCGCGTGCGCCGCCGTCACGGCGTTCGCCGTCACCACCGAACCGCGACGCGGCCGCCCCCGCGCGCACCTGCTCGCGGTCGTCGCCCTGACGGCGCTCGTGCTGGGCGTGCTCACGGTCGTGTTCGACAGCGTCATGGTCACCACGGACCTCTTCCGGTACGACGAGGCCGCGCTCCTCGGCTGGCGCGTCCTGCGCGCCCCCGTCGAGGACCTCGCATGGCCGCTGGCCACCGCCCTGCTGCTCCCCTCACTCGCCGCGCTGCACGTCCGGAAGCCCCTCGACGAGCCCGCGGACGCCTCGCAGCCCGCGCCCCGACGTCCGGAGGTACGACGATGACCACGGCCGAGCTCCGCCGCGGCACCGACTGGCGTGCGGGGGTCCGCCAGCTCGTCGGGTCGTCGCGCCCGTTGAGCTGGATCAACACCGCGTACCCGTTCGCTGCCGCGTACCTGCTCGCCGGAGGCGGGCTCGACGCGGTGCTCGTCGTCGGGACCGTGTTCTTCCTCGTGCCGTACAACCTGCTGATGTACGGGCTCAACGACGTGTGGGACCACGAGTCCGATCTCGCGAACCCGCGCAAGGGCGGCGTCGAGGGCGTCGTGCTGGACACGCGGTGGCACCGGACCACGGTGCTGGTGTCGGTCGCGGCGAGCGCACCGTTCGTCGTCGCGCTCGCGGCGATCGCCGTGGCCCGGCGCAGCCCGGCGTCGTTGGTGGTGCTGCTGGTGAGCGTGTTCGCCGTCGTCGCCTACTCGGCGCCTCGCCTGCGGTTCAAGGAGCGCCCCGGCCTCGACTCGGTGACCTCGGCGACGCACTTCGTCAGCCCGGCCGTGCTCGGGGTGACGCTCGCGGGAGGCACGTGGTCGTGGTCGGTCACGGCGACCCTGCTCGCGTTCTTCGCGTGGGCCTGCGCGTCGCACGCGTTCGGCGCGGTGCAGGACGTGCGCGCGGACCGTGGTGCGGGCATCGGCTCGATCGCGACCGTGCTGGGCGCCCGGCGGACGGTTCGGCTCGCGATGGCCGGCTACGCGTCGGCGGCCGCCCTGCTGCTCACCGCCGGCTGGCCGACGGCCCTCGCGGCGGTGGTCCCGGTGGCCTACCTCGCCTCGATCACGCCGTTCCGGTCGCTCACGGACGACGAGTGCGAGCAGGCGAACCGCGGGTGGCGGCGCTTCCTGTGGCTCAACCTCGTCGCGGGCTTCGCGATCACGCAGGGCCTGATCATCGCCGCGTTCGCGGCGCGGGGCTGACCGTGCGCGTGTGGTCGCTGCACCCCGAGCACCTCGACCGCATCGGGCTCGTGGCCGGGTGGCGTGAGGGCCTGCTGGCGCAAGCCGCGCTGCGGCGGCCCGAAGGCGGCTACGGGCGGCACCCGCAGCTCGAGCGGTTCCGCGCGAGCCCCGAGCCGCTCGCGGCGATCGGCACCTACCTCGAGTCGCTCGCCGACGAGGCCGACGCGCGTGGCTACCGGTTCGACCGGACGCGCGTCGTGGTCCCCCGCACGGGGGTCGCGGACCACCTGCTCGTCGTGACCAACGGGCAGCTCGCGTACGAACGCGCGCACCTGCTCGCCAAGCTCGACCAGCGCTCGCCTGCGGACGCGGAGCGGCTGCGCGCGCACCCGCTGCGCGCCCACCCGAGCTTCGTCGTGGTCCCCGGCGACGTCGCCACCTGGGAGCGCACCTGACCGTTCGCCCGGCGCGACGCTGGGCGCAGCGGTAGCCTCCCGTCAGCGCACCACGGGCAGGACGCGGAGGAGCCGTGAGCGACCCCGGCGGCACGACCGCAGACCCGACGCCGACGCACGCCGGGCGCCGCGAGCTCGCTCCCGACCTGTACGGACTCGTGCTCGTCCTGCTGTCGGTGGGGTACATCCTGTTCGCGGTGTCGTCGGCGCTGTGGGCGCAGGTCGCGGTCTCGGTGCTGCTGTTCGTGAGCCTCGTGCTCGCGGTGCGCACGTCCGTGCCCTCGCCGCGGGTCCGCGGTGCCATGCGCGCGATCCTCGTCGTGGGCGTCGTGGCCACCGCGTCGTCGCTGCTCTTCCTGCCCGAGCGCGACGCCGTCGCGGTGGTCGACGCGACGCTCGCCGCCGTCGTCGGCTTCACGCTCGTCGTGGTCCTCGCACGCGTGCTCGAGCACCGCACCGTGACGCTGCGCTCGATCGCGGCCGCGCTGTCCGGCTACCTCCTGCTCGGCATCATGTTCACGCACGTGTTCGGGCTCGTGGCGTGGCTCGAGCCGCCGTTCTTCGCCGACGGTGCCACGGCGGACGGCCGTGCGCTGCAGTACTTCTCGTTCACCACGCTGACGACGCTCGGCTACGGCGACCTGACCGCCGCGACGTACGCCGGGCGAGGCCTCGCGACGTTCGAGGCGCTGCTCGCGCAGGTCTACCTCGTGACGATCGTCGCGCGACTGGTCGCGTCGTGGCACGGCCCGCGCGTCGGCGGGCCGCCACCGGTCCCCTAGCCGTCGAGCCCCGCGACGAAGGCGAGCAGCGCCGCGCGCGACGTCCCGTCGTCGACCGCGTCGGCCGGGATCGCCAGGAGGCGGTCCCACGCCTCGCGGGCGTCGTCCTCGCCCGCGAGCGCAAGGTAGGCCAGGAGGTAGCCCCCGAACGTCGTGGCGGTGCCGTCGGGCCCGGCCTCCGTGACGGCGTCGCGGATCCGCTGCGGGTCCACGCCGGTGGCGAGCGCTGCCTGCGCGGGGCCCATGGGGAGCAGCTGGATACCGAGGATCGCACTGGGTTCGGGGCTGAACCATGTCGCGTAGTCGCGCTTGCCGCCCCACACGAGCGAGACGATCTCGTGGTCGAAGCCCGGCACCGGCTCCGGCGCGGTCCAGTAGGTGCGTGCCGCGGCCGACTCCGTGGACGCGAGCCAGGTCGCCTGCGTGACCAGGGCGTCCTGACCCGACGCCTGCGCCCACAGCCCGAGCCCGTTCCACGCGTTGACCGCCTCCGAGCTCGACTCCTGGTTGTTGCCGTCGGCGAACGGTGACGTCCCCGACGCCCACGAGTGGCCGCTGTACGGGTCGAACGCGCGCAGCTGCGGGAGCTCGTCGCTGGGCGTCGCCGCGGCGACGTCCGCCGCGAGCAGGTCCATGACGGGTGCGAGCTCGTCGGCCAGCGCGGCGTCGTCGGAGGCGAGCAGCCCCGCGGCGGCGAGCAGGTAGCCGTAGTGGAAGTGGTGGTCGTTGAGCTCGTCCGAGCCGAACGCGGGCGTGAGCCCGATGACCGAGCGCGCGTCCGGGTCGTAGACGAAGCACCGGGCGTCGCGCTCGACGCACCCCTCCGGCTGGGTCCACTCGCGCAGCGCGTCGACGGTGCGCGTGCGCAGGTCGGCGACCTCGTCGGGTGCGCCGAGCTGCTCGCCGAGCACGACGAGCGTGGCGGCGCGGAACAGCGCCTTCGCGCCGAAGTACGTGTCGGAGGGGAAGGGCGGCGTGGCCGCGACGTCGTCGACCAGCGCCGTGAGGATCGCGTCACGCTCCTGCGCCGACGCGGCCGTCAGGTCCGGGACGACCGAAGGTCGCACGGTCGGCGCGAACGCGGTGAGACGCGAGCCCGCGCACAGCTCCAGCGGCCCGCCGACGCTCGCGTACTCGCCCAGCCCGCACCCGTCCCGCTCGGGCTGGTCACCCGTGCGCTGGTGCGGCGCGAGCACGTACGCACCGGCGCCCCCGGACGTCCGGTAGGTGAGCGTGGTGCGCGCGGTCTGCGCATCGACCCCGTACGTGACGTCGACGCCCTGCACGGGATGCTGGGCGGCGTCGGCGAGCGCACGCTCCGACGCGCTCGTCGCGTCCTGCGGCAGGGCGTACCAGCCGGCCACCTCGCCGTCGGCGAGCGCCATCGTGCCGCCGTCGAAGCTCGGCGCACGCAGCGCCCAGGTCGCACCGCCGACGTCACCGCGCGCGGTCGCCGGCCCGTCGGGCGTCGCGCTCAGGGCGCCGTCCGTGCGGACGGTCACGTCCCGGGCGGCGGTGAACGTCACCACGGGCGAACCCTCCGCGAGCGCGACGTGACCCAGCACCTCGCCGTCGTCGTCCAGC
>NZ_LFKW01000106.1:0-4071 GCF_001040865.1 Cellulomonas sp. A375-1
CGCGCCCCGGGTGCCCCGCCGCGTGCGCCGCCTGCCGCACCGCCCGCGGCACCGCCTGCGGGGACCGCCGACGTGCCGAGCACGGTGCCCCCGAGCTGGCCGGTCGCGGCACCGCCGAGGCCCGCCAGACCGCCGCCGCCACCGAACCGCGCTGCACCGAACGCGCCGAGCGCGGTTCCGCCGACAGCCACACCGCCGGCGAGAGCACCACCTGCGGCACCTCCGGGCCCGCTGCCACCGGGGCCGGTCGTGGAGTTCCCGAGCCCCGGGTGCGAGCCCAGCGAGCCGCCGCCCGGTGCGCCGCCGATGCCACCACCGCCCCCACCGCCGCCGATGGGGCCGCCGGTGACCGGGTTCGGCCCGTACACCGTGCCCTGGCCCGGGCGGTCGTCGCCGTGGGTGTCGCCGTCGTCGCCAGGATCCGAGCCCGGGTCCGTCCCGGGGCGAGTGCCGTCGTCGTCGTTGTCGCCCGGGGGCTGCGTGTCGTCGATCGGCCCGTCGTCCTTGCCGTCGTCGTCCTTGCCCCCGTCGCCGCCGGGGTCACGCGGGGTGCCGATGTCGTCGCCAGGGTCGCGCGGGTCGCCCGGGACGGAGAGGACAGGGCCCTTCGTACCCGGGGGGACGTACGGGGTCCGCGTCCGAGGGGTGGAGCCGCCGCCGGGCGTGCGGCCCGTGGGGTCCTCCTCGCGGTTGCGGTCCGCGACCGTCGGCAGCAGCCCGGTCAGGGTGTTCAGCGTGGTCGCCGCGGTCGTCACCGCCGTGGCGGCGGCGCTCTCGCGCGCAGCAGCCAGCCCGGCCTCGATGTACGGCAGGCCGGTCGACGAGCCTGCCTCGATCAGTCGTTCCCGCTCGGTGTACGTGAGGTAGCCCCGCGGGAGCCCCCGGTAGTCCTCCTGCGCGGTCGCGATCGCCGCCGCAGCGTCCTTCGCGATCCCGGCGATCCCGACGAGCGCATCGACCCGGCTGAGCATGGCGCGGGCCACGTTCGCCAGGCTCTCCTTCGCGGCGTCGCCGGACAGGCCCTCGATACCGAGGTCGCTCGACATCCGCCGGAGAGTCGTGCTCACAGCCTGCAGCGGCTCCTGCAGCGACTCGAGCTCGGCCGAGTCCGCCAGCGCGGCGCTCGTGTCGGCCTGCAGCGTCTTGGCGAGCTCTGCTGCCTTGGTCTCGGTCATCACTGTCCCCCTCGTGGGTCCGGGCCGGGCTCGTGCGTGGTGGGTGGGCCGCCGGGCCCGGTCGGGGTGTCCTGGTGCGCGCGGCTGCGGCGGACCGCGAGGCCGACGACCGCGACCAGCGCCGCGAGCAGCGCCGCGGCACCCACGAGCAGCGGGGCGCGCGATGCCGAGCCGGCGGCGTCGTCGCCGGCGGGGGGCTTCTCGGTCGCGGTCGTCGGCGCGGCGCTGGGCGCGGCACTGGGAGACGACGTCGCGGGCGCGCTCGGCTCGCTGCTCGCGAGCGGAGTCGGGTCGGCGACCTCGGAGAGGCTGGGTGTCTCGTCCGGGTCGTCGACGAGCAGCGGGTTCTCGTCGGGGTACGTCGTCGGGTCGTGCTCGAGCATGTGCCGGACGTTCACGACGCCGTACCCGTAGCCCTCGGCCCAGTACAGCTCGTGGTCCTCGCCGTCGGTGTTGCGCACCAGTGTCTGAAGGATCTGGTTGCTCGTCGCGTCCGGGTAGGCCGACCAGACCAGGGCGAGCGCCGCGGACGTGTACGCGGTCGCGCTCGACGAGCCGTTCGTCACCCGGTAGCCGTCGAAGGCCTCGGTGAACTGCCGGATCTGCTCCCCGGGGGCGACGACCTGCCCGCCGGCCGCGCCGTCCCACAGCTTGCCGTCGGGGCCGATCGAGTCCACCGCGACGACGCCGTTGAACGCGGCGGGGTACGAGCCGTTCAAGTCCGACGGCTGCGCACCCACGACGATCACGCCGGCGTGCAGTGCGCGGGCGATCGCGGGCGCGTCCACGCCGGAGGAGGTCGTCAGGGAGATCGAGATGATGTCGGCGCCGTCGAGCACCGCCTGGTCGATGGCCTGCCCGAACTGCCAGGCGGCGGCGTTCGTGTCCGGGGCCGGGCAGCGCACGTCCGCGTCTGCGGGCAGCGCCATGTTCGAGTAGAAGTGCACCTCGGCGTCCGGCGCGACCCCGAGCACGCCACGCTCACCGTCGATCCCCTCACCGTTGCCGACGATGAGGGAGACCATCGACGTGCCGTGCGCGGCGACGGGGTCGTCCGACGTCGCGGGCAGGAGCGGGCCCATCGTCTCGGCAGCGCAGTACGAGGGCTCACGGACGTGCAGGTCCGCGTCTGCCAGCTCGGGGACGTCAGGGTTGATCGCGGTGTCGATGACGGCGACCTGGATGCCCTTGCCCGTCGTGCGCTCGTGGCGCTCGTTCATCCCGGTCGCGGTGAAGTACCAGAGGCCGTCGTCGGGATCGACCGACGTCGTGGCCGAGGCCGGGGTGGCGAGCGCAGCCAGCAGCAGACCGGCGCCGAGTGCGCCCGTCGCGGCCCGCAGTCGGCTCACCAGGCCACCCGGTTGCCGTCTGGAGGCGCCGTGGGACGCACCGGGAGGTCGGGGGCGACGGGTCCGGCGGGGGGAGGGCCCGTGAGCGCGAGGGTGTTGAGGCGCGCGAAGATCGCGGCGACCTCGTCCTCGGTGGCCTCCAGGTCGGCCGCTCCCTTGTCCAGCGCCGTCCGCATGTTCTCGAGCTCGTCGCGAATGCCGCGCAGCTCGCGCTCGATCTTGGCGAGCTGCTCGCGGTACTCCGCGGCGAACACGGTTGCGGCGGGGAAGGGCGACCAGGTCGAGCTGTCCTGGTTGAGGCGCACGCGACGGGCCTTGTCGGTCGCTGCCTCGACCTCGTCGAACTGGTTCAGCAGGGCGTTGACCTGCTGCTTCAGGACGTCCAGGTCGTCGATTCGCAGGCCGCTGGCCATGTTCCCCCCGTGGTGCTCGATGTCGCCGTGCTCGATGGTGCGTCGCGCCGGCCGCGGCGGCTCACGCTCCGCCGGCCGCGACGGGCGCGTGCTGTGGTGCAGGTGTGGCGCCGGGCCGTGGCGGTGGTCCGCCACGGCCCGGGGTGGTCACCAGCGTGCGGCGTTGGCGCGCTCGGTGGCCTGGTAGTCGTCGTTCGAGGTGGCCACGGCGCGGCCGATCTCGGCCAGCAGGGCCTTCATGTCGGTCAGTGCGCTGGTCCACTTGGCGCGGGCGGCCTCGTAGGACGTGGAGGCCTCACCGGACCAGTTGGCCCGCAGCGGCTGCAGGGACTGGTCCATCTCGCCCAGGCGGGACTCGATGCGCGAGGCACCGCTCTGGATGTCAGCGGCAGCGGTGGACAGGCCACCGAAGTTCACCTTCAGGTCGCTCATGACGTTCCCCTTCCTCAGCCCAGACGCCCGGACAGGCGCGAGAACGTCGACGACTGCGTGTCGTCCGACGCGGTGTAGGACGACTGCGACTGCACCAGGTTCGCCTCGAACTCGTTGAGCGCGGCGACGATCTTCGACGCGTCGTCACGCCAACGCACCATCAGCTGGTTGAACGCGACCGCGCCCTGGCCCTGCCAGTGCGACCCGATCCCGGCCAGCTTGCCCTCGAGCGCGGACAGCTCGGACTGCAGCTCGCCACGCGTGCGCGCCACCACGTCCGCGCCGCGCTTGATCGCACCATCTGCTGCGGAAACCTCAGCGGCCATGACACCTCCCCCATGCCCGACCCCACCGGGCCGATGCCGGACGCGACCCGGACGAGCCACGCCGGTCCCGACGAATCAACGCGAAACCGACGGCACACTACCGAACTGGCCGCCTGTCGTCGCCTGCGGGAACCATTCCGTGGACGTTGTTCGCCCAGATGGTCGACCTGCGCACCGTGCAGCCGGGACGGTTCGTCCCATCCCTCGGCACGACGACGCCCGCGGCGACGCTCGCGTCCCGCGCTGCGGTCGTCCGCGGAACGGGGTCAGGTCCGCCCGGGCGCGGGCGGTCCGAGCCGGTGCCGCGGGCAGGGGCTCGAGCGGTGCAGCGCCGCCTGGAGCGGGAAGGGGGCGACGGTCCCGGTCGTGCGCCGGG
>NZ_LFKW01000107.1:0-1173 GCF_001040865.1 Cellulomonas sp. A375-1
GCGGCGCGGCGGGCCCGGCTGCGCGCGGTCGTGCTGATCGGCGTCGACCGCGAGCCGCTGCGCGACGCACTCGCCCGACACGCGCCGGATGTCCCCGTGGTGGAGATCGTCCCCGGTGAGACTGAGGACGTGATGACCTCCGCCGTGACTGCCGCGCGCTCGCTGGTGGGACCCGTGGGCGCGTCCGGTGCGACGGTGCTGCTCGCCCCCGCGTGCGCCTCCATGGACCAGTTCGCCTCGTACGCCGTGCGCGGTGACGCGTTCGCCGCGGCCGCGCGCGCGGCGGTGGGCGAGGGAGGCGAGCGGACGGGCGGTCGGGCGTGAGCGCCGTGCCGGCCGCGAGCCGGGTCGCGTCGCCCGACGAGGCCGCGTCGCCGCAGCGCCGCCACGGGTCGCTGCTCGGGCACTGGAACAGCGTCGTCACGAGCTACTACGTCATCGTCGGGGCCAGCTCGCTGCTGCTCGTGATCGGCCTCGTCATGGTGCTGTCCAGCTCGAGCGTCGAGTCCCTCGACAAGTCCGGGAACGCCTACGCGGTGTTCCTCGACCAGGCGAAGTTCGCGCTGCTCGGGCTGCCGGTCGCGATCGTGCTGGCCCGGATGCCCGTGCGGTTCTTCCGCGCGATCGCGTGGCCCGCGCTCGGTGCGGCGATCGCGTTCCAGTCGCTGGTCTTCCTCGGCCTCGGCTGCGGGGAGGGCGGCAACAAGAACTGGGTCTGCCTGCCCGGCGGCGTCACCGCGCAGCCGTCCGAGACGATCAAGCTCGCGCTCGCGCTGTGGCTCGCCGCGGTGCTCGCGCGCAAGCAGGCCTACCTGGAGCAGTGGAAGCACGTCTTCATCCCTGCCGTCCCGGTCGCGGGGATCGCGATCGGCGCGGTGCTCCTGGGCCACGACCTGGGGACCGCGCTCGTGATGTTCGTGCTCGTCGCGGGCGCGCTGTTCGTCGCGGGTGTGCCGTTGCGGATGTTCGGCGTCGCCGGCGTGTTCGCGGGGGCCGCCGTCACTGCGCTCGTGCTGCTGAGCGACAACCGCATGGGCCGGATCTCGAACTGGCTCGGCGGGGACGAGTGCAGCGCCTCGGCGGACTGCTACCAGACCCTGCACGGCAGCTGGGGGCTGGCGAGCGGCGGCATCGGCGGGTTGGGCCTGGGGCAGAGCCGCGAGAAGTGGTCCT
>NZ_LFKW01000011.1:0-10610 GCF_001040865.1 Cellulomonas sp. A375-1
TGCCGCGCCAGGACGACTGCCTGCGCGAGCCCGGCACCGGCGACCAGCACCGAGCCGGGCACGACGAGCGCGAAGCTCGGCAGCGCGAGCCCCGCGACGACGAGCAGCGCGCCGACCGTGTGCGCCGCGAGGCGCGCCGTGAGCCCGCGACGCCCACCGGGGACCGGCGTGCGCAGCAGGGTGTCGGCGAAGTGCTGGCTCCACAGCAGGATCGCGGTGGTGACGGCGCCGAGCAGCAGCAGGTGCACCATGAGCCACTGCGCCGCGGGCACCCACCGGTGCGCGACGGTGAGGAGCGCGGCCGCGGCGAGCCATGCCAGGACGAGCGCGTTGGCGCGCAGGTGCCAGGTCGCGCGGGTCATGCCACGACCTCCAGCTGCGCCCCGGCCACGTCGACGGTGTCGGCCACGTCCCCGGTCCGCTTCACGCCGTCCCCGACCGGAGCAGCCTGCGGGCGGGCGGGCCGCGCGGGCGCGCCCCGCAGGACGCTCGTCGCGGCGACGACCACGAACGCGAGGACGGCGACGACGTTGCCGACGCCGCCGGCCTGCACCGCCCACGGCACGTCGCGTGCGTCGCCCACGAGCAGGCGCAGCACGAGCGTCGCGTGCAGCAGCGCCAGCGGGCCGTACATCACCGGGCGGTAGGGCAGCGGCCGGCGCAGCACCGCGGGCAGGATGACCGGCGCGTGCGCCATGACCATCGACATCACGAACCCGAGGAAGACCGCGTGCAGCACGGCGTCGTACCGCACGCCGCTGGACACCGGCCCACCGACCAGCCAGATCGCGCCCGCCACTGCGAGCCACGCGAACGCGCCGAGCATCGCGACCGCCATGAAGCGCGGCAGCCCGTGCCCGCGCACGGTGCGTCGCGCGACGTCGAACCGCACGAGGAGCGCGACGGTCCCGACGAGCGCCGCACCGAGCACCGCCGTGCCCACCCCCGGCCACAGCAGCGCGAGCGCGGCGCCACCGACGACCGCGAGCGACGCGACGAGCAGACCGCGCTCGGCCAGTGCGGGCAGCGGGACGATGCGCATGAGCTCGAGCCGCTCCCCCACGATCGTCAGGACGAGGAACGCGACCAGCCACGGCGCGAGCGCCGGCACCGGCACTCCCGCGGCCCACAGCGTCGCGCCGCCGAGCGCGCCGAGCGCGCCCAGGCCCTGGATCGCGATCGCCGGATCGGCGCGGCGACCCCAGGCCGCGCCGTACAGCGCGACGAGCACCGCGGAGCCAGCCACGAGACACGCGCGACCCGCGGCTAGCGGCGCGGGCGAGATCAGCAGCAGCCCGCCGACGCCGAGCAGCAACGGCGCCGCCCAGGCCCACGGGCGCGCGCGCTCGGCGCTCGTCGCGGGCGCGAGCGCCACGGCGCGTTCGAGGGCGACGAGCGTCCCGACGAAGCCGAGGACCATGAGCGGCCCGTGCACGTCCGGGAGACGGTCGAGCTCGACGGGTGCGGGCAGGCCGAGCAGCGTCAGCGCGGCGTCGAGGCCCGCGAGCAGTGCGACCCCGGCCGGCAGCAGGAGCGCGAGACGCGCTCCCGGGCCGACGCGTCGTGACGTCTTTTCCACGTCGTCACCGTATTTAACCCGTCCTCGACGCCGCGCGGGACCGAGGTCCCTCCTTCCGCCCCGGTCACCTGGCCCGATACTGACCCCATGCCCGCCACCCGTCGCAGCCCCGCGGAGCGCACGCTCGCCGCCGCGAGCCGCGTCGACCTGCTGCACATCCTGCAGCGAGGGGGTTCGCACACGGTCGGCGCCCTGGCCCGCGCGACGGGCCTGCACGAGAACACCACGCGCGAGCACCTCGCCCGACTCGTCCACGACGGCTACGCGGTGCGCGCCCCCGAGGAGCGCACCGTGCGCGGCCGGCCGCGCATGCTCTACCGCGCCGCGTCGGCCGACGACGCGCGCCACGACCCCATCGCGATGGGACGGCTCGAGGAGTCGATCGCGCACGTCGCGCTCACGAAGGTGCTCATCAGCGGGTTCGGCCGAGACCTGGGACCGACCCGCGAGGCGGCCCGGTCCGCCGGACGCGCGCTCACGGCCCCGGGCGGCGCACTCGAGCCGCCGCTGGACGGCGACCGGCCGGCGGACGACGACCGCTCGCCGGCGGCCGAGCAACGCCAGCTCGACGCGCTCGAGGGACACCTCGACCGGCTCGGCTTCGACCCCGAGCGGGACGACGAGACGCTGCGCGTCGACCTGTGGCGCTGCCCCTTCCTCGAGCTCGCGCGCGAACGGCCCGACGTCGTGTGCAGCGTGCACCTGGGACTCGCGTCCGGCGTGCTCGAGGCCGCGGGCGGCCCGCTCGCGGCGGACCGCCTGCGCCCGTTCGTCGGGCGTGAGCACTGCGTGCTCGAGCTGCGCCGCGACCGACCGGACCTCGTGGACGTCGATCTGAGCGAGGCAAGGCCCTAGGTCCCATTTCCACGGCGGATCCCGTGGAAATGTCGCACCATCGAGCGCATGCTCGCCTCGTGCCGACGTTCACGCCACGCGGCGCACGCTCGACCCGAACGACCCACCCGCCGCTCAGCCACGCCACGGAGGCCAGCATGACCACGCAGCACGTCGACATCCTGGGCAGCGCCCCGCAGGAGCCCGAGGCCACGGGGCACAGCTGCGGCTGCGGCGGCCACGACGAGGCCGACCCTGTCCTCGACGTCCGGGCGATCCCCCACGCGATCCGGCACGCGACCGTGTTCGGCGCGTTCGAGGCGATCGCCCCGGGCCAGGCCCTCGTGATCGTCGCGCCGCACCTGCCGCGGCCGCTGCTCGCGCAGCTCGCCGAGCGCGCGCCGATCGACACCGAGGTCCTCGTCGACGGACCGGACGCCTGGACCGTCCGCATCACGCGCCGCGCCTGAGCGACGCCCCCGCACCACGCGACCCCTCCGGCCTACCGCGTCGACGGCCGGAGGGGTCGCGTGCCCTCCCGAGGCGTCAGCGCAGTCAGCATGCGCGGCCGGTGCGGCAGCGCCGGCCGTCAGAGCAGCGGGAGCACCAGCCGGGTCACGTTCTGCGACGGGTCGCCGTCCGGGTCCGGGTCGGTCACGTACTCCTCCCAGAAGTCGCCTCGACCCTGCAGGCCGCGCTCGGCGCACCACGCGACGAGGATGCTCCACGCGTCGCCCAGCCCGTCGTACGGACCCTGGTACGTGCCGATCGCCGCGGGACCGCCGCTCATCGTCAGGAGCTCGACTCCGTCGACCGCCGCGTCCGACGGGACCGCGAACCCCGCGGCGACATCGACGTCGGCCGCGGGCATCTGCGCGTACCACCCGATCGCCGGACCCTGCGGCTCCACGCCGGCAGCGCCCAGCGCGGCCGCGACCTGTCCGTACGCGCGGTCGTAGAACGCGGCGAGCTCGTCCATCCGCACGCGCTCGCGCACGACCGCTGCCGTGGTCGTCGTCAGCTCGACCTGCTCGATCTCCATGACCCCTCCTCGTCGACGCTTCGCACCCTCTCGCACGCCGGACGCCGACGCCACCCCGCGCGCGGCCAGGCCAACGGTCCTGCTCCGGAGCCGGCGGCCGGCGGCGCCCGTGCCGGTGCGCGCGTCGTCGTGTGCCAACCTGGTGGCGTGGCAGAAGCGGTGCGGGCGCGCGTGGACGCGTGGTGCTGGGCCGTGCGCCTGTTCCCGACGCGGTCGGCCGCCGGCGCCGCCTGCCGCGCGGGCCACGTCCGCGTGAACGGTGAGCGCGCGAAGCCCGCGACGATCGTCGTGCCGGGCGACGAGGTGCACGTGCGCGGTGGTGAGCGCGAGCGGATCGTCGAGGTGCGTCGGACCGTCGTCAAGCGTGTCGGCGCGGTCGTCGCGGTCGAGTGCTACCTCGACCGCTCCCCCGCCCCGGTCCCGAAGTCGCAGGTCGCGCTCGCCGGCGCACGCGACCGCGGCACGGGCCGCCCCACCAAGCGCGACCGCCGCCAGCTCGACCGGCTCCGCGGCCGCGACTGACGAGGTCCCCCGCGCGCGGTCGGCCCACGCGCTCGGATCCGTCAGGGCGCCTCGGCGCTGCCGTCCAGCGCGCGCAGGCGGCTGATCAGCGCCTGGGCGTCGAACGGTGCCCGGACCTTGGTGTCGTTGTCGAAGTAGACGAACACGTCGCGCCCCGCGGGTGCGGGCGCGGCGGGCGGGCCGAGCCGACGCGCATCCGCCGGCTCCCCGCCGGCGGACCAGGCACGCACGCGGTCCGCCCAGCGCACGATCGCCGGCTCGTCGTACCCGCTGGTGTACAGCTCGCGGTCGCCGTGCAGGCGGACGTACACGACGTCCGACGTGACGTCCTCGAGCACGGGCCAGCGGCCCGCGGTGTCCGCGACGACGACCCCGATGCCGTGCTCGCGCGCGAGCGCGACGAACGCGGGGTCGGCGAACGACCGGTGCCGGACCTCGAGCACGTGGCGCAGCGGCCGGTCGGCGTCGGTCGTCGTCCACGCGCGGCCGTCCAGGCGTTCGTCGTGCTCGGCCGCGAGCGCCGCCGCGGCCCCGGTCGTGCGTGGCAGCAGCGCGAAGAACCCGGCGAGCCGGTCGGCGTCGAACCCGAGCGTCGGCGGGAGCTGCCACAGCAGCGGTCCGAGACGCGGACCGAGCGCGAGGACGCCCGAGGCCAGGAAGTTCGCCACCGGCGTGCGCACGTGGGCGAGCTTCTTCATGTGGGTCACGAACCGCGGACCCTTGACCGACAGGACGAACTCGTCGGGCACCTGCTCCGCCCACGCCTGATAGCTCGCGGGCCGCTGCAGCGCGTAGAACGAGCCGTTGACCTCGATGCTCGTCAGGCGCTGCGCCGCGTACGGCAGCTCGAGCCGCTGCGGCAGCCCGGGCGGGTAGAACACGCCGCGCCACGGCGCGTACCTCCAGCCCGAGATCCCGACGCGCACCGTCATGCCGCCCAGCCTGCCGTGCCCGCCGGCGCTCGGCAGGCCGTGGACCGCCCGTGCCCCACGCGACGGGTGAGGCACGGTGGCGGACGATGTGTCTGCCCGTGTCGATCTGCCGTCGCACCGCGCGTCACCCGGGTGCGAGGCACCACGGCCCGCACGCGACCAGTCCAGGAGGACACCATGAAGTACCTGATGCTCGTCTGCGAGGACCCCACCGCGGAGCCCTACCGGCGCGAGGACGACGACATCGAGACCTGGGTCGCGACGACTCACGACGTGCGCGTGGTCGGCGAGCGGCTGCGGCCGATCGCCGAGGCACGGACGGTGCGCGTGCGCGGCGGAGAGCTGTCCGTCACCGACGGGCCGTACGCCGAGGTCGGGGAGCAGATCGCCGGCTTCGACGTGCTCGAGTGCGACTCGTTCGACCAGGCGGTCGAGGTCGCCTCGCGGCACCCGATGGCGCGGTTCGGCCGGCTCGTCGTGCGTGAGGCGTGGCCGTTCGAGGACGGGACCACGCTGCTCGAGTGACGCGTGCGCCCGACGCCTCCGCCGGGACCAACGTCCCGGGTAGGCTGACGGCATGAGCGAACCCGTCCTGCAGCGTCGCGACGACGACCGCTCCGGCTCCCCGGAGCGCGCGGTCACCGTCTTCTTCGCCTTCGTGCTGTTCTTCGCCGGTCTCGCGTTGTTCGCGATCGCGTTCCAGGTCGTCGACGCGGCCAAGCCCTGGGTGTTCTTCGGCGGGATCGCCGCGATCAGCCTCGCGTTCGCGATCCCCACGACGATCGTCCCCGCGCTCGAGGACCGCTGACGCGCTCCACGACCCGGACGAACCCTCCCGCACCACCACGAGAGCCGCGGCCCACCACGGGGGCCGCGGCTCTCGTCGTCCGCTCTCACGCGCGTGCGAGCGGAACATGTGACCTTCGACTCAGTGCGGTCGCGACCTGCGCTCCTACGTTCGAGGGGAGAGCACTCACTCCGTCTCTGGGGAGATCGTGGACACCGCCGCCCGCACCAGCACCGCACCCGTCACGACACGCGCCGACGCGGGAGGGCCGGGTGGTCGCCGACGACGGCGCCCGCTGCGGGTGCTCGCCCCGGTCGCCGCGCTGCTCGCGCTCCTGAGCGGCTGCGCGCAGTCGACGTCGACGGGCGAGTCGACCGTGCACGGCGGCGAGGCGAGCCTCGCGCTGCCGGACCTCAGCCAGGTCACGGTGCTCGGCGGGATGTCCGGCCGCACGCTGCTCGGGCTGGGCCTGATCGTGTGCGTCATGGGCCTGGCGATGGGCGTCGCGACCTACCTGCAGATGCGCAAGCTCGAGGTGCACACCTCGATGCGCGAGGTCTCCGAGCTCATCTACTCGACCTGCAAGGCGTACCTGTCGCAGCAGGGCAAGTTCCTCGTGGTGCTGTGGGCGTTCATCGCCGCGGTGATCGTCGTGTACTACAAGGTGCTCGTCGGCTTCGGCTGGGGACGCGTCGCCGTGGTCATCGCCTTCAGCCTCATCGGCATGGCGGGCTCGTACTCGGTCGCGTGGTTCGGGATCCGCGTCAACACGCTGGCCAACAGCCGCGTCGCGTTCGCGAGCCTGCGCGGCAAGCCGCTCCCCCTGCACCGCATGCCGCTCAAGGCCGGCATGTCGATCGGCATGGTGCTCATCAGCCTCGAGCTGCTGATGATGCTCATCATCCTGATGTTCCTGCCGCGGGAGATCGCCGGCGCGTGCTTCATCGGCTTCGCGATCGGCGAGTCGCTCGGCGCGAGCGCGCTGCGCATCGCCGGTGGCATCTTCACCAAGATCGCAGACATCGGCTCCGACCTCATGAAGATCGTGTTCAAGATCAAGGAGGACGACGCCCGCAACCCCGGTGTGATCGCGGACTGCACGGGCGACAACGCGGGTGACTCGGTCGGTCCGTCGGCCGACGGCTTCGAGACGTACGGCGTGACGGGCGTCGCGCTCGTGACGTTCGTGCTGCTGGGCGTGCACGACCCGGCGGTGCAGGCCAGCCTGCTCGTGTGGATCTTCGTGGTCCGCGCCGTGATGATCGTCGCGTCGGCCGCGTCCTACCAGCTCAACGACCTGTGGACCGCGCGCCGGTACCGCGACGCCGACCACATGGACTTCGAGCGCCCGCTGTCGAACCTCGTGTGGCTGACCTCGGCGGCCTGCATCGTCGCGACGTTCCTGACCACCTGGTTCGTGCTCGCGGACACGGCGGCCGCCGACCAGTGGTGGCGCCTCGCGCTGATCGTGTCGTTCGGCACGCTCGCCGGCGCACTCATCCCCGAGCTCGTCAAGGCGTTCACGTCGACGTCGAGCAAGCACGTGCGTGAGGTCGTGAAGTCCTCGCGGCAGGGTGGTCCGTCGCTCAACATCCTCTCGGGCCTCGTCGCGGGCAACTTCTCCGCCTACTGGCTCGGCATCGCGATCGTCAGCCTGATGGGCGGCTCCTACCTGATCAGCGAGCAGGGCCTGGGCGACCTCATGATCGCGCCCGCGGTGTTCTCGTTCGGGCTCGTCGCGTTCGGCTTCCTCGGCATGGGTCCGGTCACGATCGCGGTCGACTCCTACGGCCCCGTGACCGACAACGCGCAGAGCGTCTACGAGCTGTCCGTGATCGAGGACATCGAGCACATCGACGACGAGCTCGAGCGCGAGTACGGGTTCGCCCCGCAGTGGGAGCGCGGCAAGCTCATGCTCGAGGAGAACGACGGCGCCGGGAACACGTTCAAGGCGACCGCCAAGCCGGTGCTCATCGGCACGGCGGTCGTGGGCGCCACGACCATGATCTTCTCGATCATCATGGGCCTGACCGGCGGCCTGACCGACGGCATCCAGAACCTGTCGCTCCTGCACCCGCCGTTCCTGCTCGGCCTCATCACGGGTGGCGCGATCATCTTCTGGTTCACCGGCGCCTCGATCCAGGCCGTCACCACGGGCGCGCACCGCGCGGTCGAGTTCATCCGCACCACCATCAAGCTCGACGGCGTCACCAAGGCAAGCGAGGCCGACTCCCGCAAGGTCGTGGAGATCTGCACGCAGTACGCGCAGCAGGGCATGCTCACGATGTTCCTGGGCGTGTTCTTCGCGACGCTCGCGTTCGCGTTCGTCGAGCCGTACTTCTTCATCGGCTACCTGATCTCGATCGCGACGTTCGGGCTCTACCAGGCGATCTTCATGGCGAACGCCGGCGGCGCGTGGGACAACGCGAAGAAGATCGTCGAGACCGACCTGCACGCCAAGGGCACGGCGCTGCACGACGCGACGATCGTCGGCGACACCGTCGGCGACCCCTACAAGGACACGTCCTCGGTCGCGCTGAACCCGGTCATCAAGTTCACGACGCTGTTCGGTCTGCTGGCCGTCGACCTCGCGGTCTCGCTGACCGACCAGGGCCGGGGCACGCTCGTCGTGTCACTCGCCGCCGTGTTCTTCGTGATCTCGGCCTACTTCGTGCACCGGTCGTTCTACGGGATGCGGATCCAGACGTCGCTCGAGGGCGACGACGAGCCGGCGCTCCTCGACGAGCCCGCACCGGACCAGCCCACGACCGACGTGCCCACCGACGACGTGCCGGCGACCGAGGTGCCCAGCCCGAGCCTGGCTGCCGACGACCTGCCGGCCGCCGAGCAGGACTCCGAGAGGGTCGCCGAGAAGGTCTCGACCTCGACGAAGGCCTCCACGAAGGCCTCCACCAAGGCCTCCACGAAGGCGCCCGCGAAGGCGTCCGGCAAGGCGTCGCCGAGGAAGGCCTCGACGGCGAAGGCCCCGAGCAAGGTCGCCGAGGAGGCGAGCACACGATGAAGATCGCCGTGCGGTACCGCGACGTGCTGATCGACCCCGACGGGCGCGTCGCGGGCCACGACGCGGGCGCGACGCTGGTGCGCCGCCTGCTGCGCGTCTTCCCCGGGTCGATCGTCATCGGTGAGGGCCCGCGCCGCTGCGAGGGGTTCGACGTCCTGCCGCTCGAGTTCGTCGACCCCACCTCGACGGTGGTCATCAACATGGACGTGGTCGACTCGACCTCGGTGTGGCGCACCCTGCGCGCCTCGTGCCCGGCGGGCATGGAGCCGCGGGTCATGAACTTCGTGTGGTGGACCACCTCGCAGTACACCCACACCGTCGACCGCGCGTCGCTCGGCCTGTCGTGCGCGCTGTTCCCGACCTTCGCCAACTCCCAGCGCACCGCGACCGAGGTCCGCGAGATCGTCGGGCACTGGACCGTGCAGCAGCTCGCGGAGCAGGCGCGCGTCGGGTGGGTCAACCTGGGCATCCGGCTCGAGCACGTCCACGCGCGCCACGAGCCGCAGCTCCCGGTGGTGCTCTACCCCGCGATCTACCTGTCGGAGCGCAAGCAGCCGCAGCTGTTCCTCGACGTGGTCGAGCGCGTGCACAAGCGCGTGCCGCTGCGGGTCGAGGCGCGCCTGGTCGAGTCGCACCTCGTGTCCGAGAAGGCCATGGGCCTCTCCCAGAACGAGTGGGCATGGGTCGGGCCGCTCACCGCGAGCCGGGACGACTACTGGGAGGCGCTGTCACGCACGACCGCGTTCCTCGCGACGGCGACCGAGGAGTCCTACGGCCTGGAGTACATCGAGGCGCTGGTCGCGGGCGCGGTCGGGGTGTTCCCCGACCGGCCGTGGGTGCGCGCGATCCTGCCCCCGGACTACCCGTTCCTGTACCGCACGCCCGACGAGGCCGAGGAGCTGCTGACGCGCGCGGTCACCGACACCGCGGCGTGCCGGCGCGAGCTCGACGAGGCCGCGGGCGGCGACTTCCAGGACTGGTTGCGCTCGCGGCACGACGACGACGCGTTCGACCACGCGATCGTCGAGCACGTGCACCGGTGGTTCGGCTGACCCGCGCGCGTCAGCGCGGGGCGACCAGCGGTACGAGCCAGTCGCGCAGCTCGGGCTCGAGGGTGCGCACGTAGCTCGCCGTCACGTGGCTCACGTCGCGCCACACCAGGACGCCGCCGACGATCGCGGGGCACGACCCGTCCGGGCACAGCAGCTCGGTGAGGTCGAGCAGCGGGACGTCGGCGGCGGTCGCGGCCGCGCGCTGCTGCGCGAGCCCGGACCGCCGCTCGGGCACGTCCGCGGGCACGGTGCAGTCCACCGCCCACGTGTCCTCGTGCAGCGCCACGCACTCGGGCACGTCGAAGCCCACCCACGGGGTGTCCCCCACGACGACCACCGGGATCCCCGCGTCGGTGAGCCGTGCCCAGGCGTCCTGCAGGCCCGCGACCGCGGCGGCGTCCCCGGCGGGGCCCGTGAGCCGGGCACCGTCGTCGCCCACCACCTCGATCTGGTTGTTGCTGGTCACCACGACGTCCGGCGGGTCCGCCAGCAGGTGCTCCACGACGGCGTCGTTCCACTGCCCGCACTGCGTGTACGGCCCGTCGACCGTGCCGAGCCACGTGCGCGCGGACGTCAGCGCGCAGCTGCCCTTGGTGTAGGTGTCCAGGCGCCAGCCCTCGTCCTGCGCGATCGCCGCGAGCGGCGGCTGCCACTGCCCGGCGTGCGAGTCGCCGACGAGCGCGACGACCGTGCTCGACGCCGCATCGCCGAAGGTGCACGCCGCGGGGTCGGTGCCGAGCGCGTTCTGGTGGCAGTCGCCCTCGTACAGCTCGGCGACGTCGAGCGTGGCGTCCGCGAGCGCGGGGACCAGCCGGTGCAGGTCCGTCGTCGGGTCCGGCC
>NZ_LFKW01000108.1:0-2853 GCF_001040865.1 Cellulomonas sp. A375-1
GCCGTGCGGCCAGGGCGCCGAGCACGACGAGCGCGACGAGCAGCGCGGCGACGCCGACGAGCACCCAGGTCGCGGCGGACGGGCCCGCGCCCGGCTGCTCGCCCGCGTTCGCGAGCGCGGCCGCGACGACCGGGTCCTCGATCACGGTCACGTCGAGCGTCGCGACCTGGCCCGAGGCGGCGCCGGTCAGCGTGAGGGTCGCGGTGCCGGGCGTGAGCGCCGCGGGGACCGCGAGCACACCCGCGACCTCCCCGTAGGGCCCGGCGGTGAGCGGGCCGACCCCTGCCTGTCCGCCCGTCAGGGAGCCGACGACCTGCTCGCCGGCCGCGAACCCGCGCGCGGTGAAGCTCAGCACACGGCCCCGCACGACCGTCGACTGGTCGCTCGTCGCCTCGGCGGGGCTGTCGACCTGCGGCGACGCGGCGCCACCGGTCGCCGGCGTGGCCACCGCTGTCGCCTCCGCGCCGGGCTGCGCCGCCTCGTCGTCGTCGCCGCCCGCCGCCCCCTGCGCGTCTGCGAGGTCCACGAACTGCACGGGCGTGAACGTCTCGTTGGTCGCGTTGCTGACGCCGTGCGCGCCGAACGTGATGACACCGCAGGTCACCGTGAGGCAGTCGATGCTCGTCACCGCACCCGAGCGGCCCACGACCTCGACCTTCGGTCCCGGGATCGTCAGCGTCGTCGACCACGTCCCGTCCGCGGCGATCGTGCCGCCGTTCGCCGACGAGGCGGTGTCCGACCCCGGGTAGGACACGAACCGCTGGAAGCCCGCGTTGTCCTTCGACTCGCTGTCGGGCACGTAGAGCAGGTCCTGCCCGCTGACTCCGCCCTTGCTCGGCCGCCACGACCCGCCCGCGGGGTCGTCGACCCACCCGAACACGACGTAGATGCCGCCGAACCCGCCGGGCACGGACTGGAACCCGGACCCGCTGACCCTCACCGGCGTGGAGTAGGTCGTGTCGGCCTGCGCCTTGCCGTTCTCCGCCGCGACCGTGACGCGCGCGGCCGCCGACGCGGGCGCCGCGGCGAGCCCCAGCACTCCGAGGCCGAGCGTCGCGGCGACCAGGCTCGCGACGAGCGGGGCGCGCCGCCGCGTGCGGACGGTCGTCGACGTGGTCGGGTGCGTCATCGGATCTCCTCCAGGGCGGCGACACGCACCGGCAGCACGACGATCTCGTCGCTGCCCGGGCGGTGCACCACCTCGATGGGGTGGCGGTAGACGTCGGTGAGCAGCTCGCCCGTCAGCACGTCGTGCGGCCGCCCCTCGCCGCGCACGCGCCCCTCGGCGAGCAGCACGACGCGGTCCGCGTACGCCGCGGCGAGCGTGAGGTCGTGCAGCACGACGACCACGGCGGCGCCGTCCCGCGCCCACCGCAGGGCCTCGGCGAGCAGCGACTCCTGGTGGCGGATGTCGAGCGCGGCGGTCGGCTCGTCGAGCAGCAGGACGACCGGCTCCTGCGCGAGCGTCCGGGCGAACGACGCCCGGGCCTTCTCGCCGCCGGACAGCGTGGGGTACCGGCGCGCGGCCAGGTGCGTCACGCCGGCCGTGCGCATCACGTTCTCGACCACGCGCTCGTCGTCGTCCTCGCGGTCCGTCCCGCGCCACGGCGCGCGGCCCATGCGGACCACGTCGGCGACGTCGAACGGGAACGACAGCCGGTTCTCCTGCAGCAGCACCGCGCGACGGCGCGCGAGGTCGGCGAGCCGCAGCGTGCGGACATCGACGCCGTCGAGCTCGACCACTCCCTCGTCGGGCGTGACGTCCCCGGCCAGGACACCGAGCAGCGTCGACTTGCCCGCGCCGTTCGGGCCGAGCAGCGCGAGCACCTCACCGGCGACCACGTCGAGATCGACGCCGTCGACCACGGCCGTCGACCCGTACCGCACGCGCACGCCCCGGGCGCGCAGCGCGGTCACGCCCAGCCTCCCGCGCTGCGGCGCGTGCGGCGGATGAGCCAGAAGAAGAACGGGCCGCCGCACAGCGCGGTGAGCATGCCGATCGGCAGGTCGGCGTACGGCACCGCGGTGCGCGCGACGAGGTCGGCGCACATCAGCAGGACCGCGCCGCCCAGCGCGCTCGCGGGCACGAGCACGCGGTGGCCGGGCCCGACCGCCATGCGCACGAGGTGCGGCACGACGAGCCCGACGAACGCGATGATCCCGCAGAACGCGACCGCGGCGGCAGTGAGCAGCGCGACGAGCACGATGCTCACGATGCGCAGGCGCTCGACGTCGACCCCCAGGTGCCGGGCCGGGCGCTCGCCGAGCGCGAGCAGGTCGAGCCTCCTCGCGAGCAGGCCCGCACCGAGGATCCCGAGCAGGACGAGCGGCGCGACGACCGCGACGTAGGGCCAGCGCGTGCCGTTGAGGCTGCCGAGCTGCCAGAACACGATCTGCTCACGCGCCTGCGTGTCGCCCAGGAACGTGAGGAACGCGAGCGCGGCGCCCGCGACGGCGTTGACCGCGACACCCGTCAGGACGAGGGTCACCACCTGCGTGCGCCCGCCGTCGCGCGCGGTCGCGTACACCAGGAGCGTCGTGAGCAGGCCCGCGACGAACGCGGCGACCGCGGCCGTCCACGAGCCGAGGAACGTCCAGCCGAACACGATCACCGTGCACGCGCCCACGGCGGCGCCCGAGCTCACGCCGACCACGCCCGGGTCGGCCAGCGGGTTGCCGAACACACCCTGCATGAGCGCGCCGCCCGTCGCGAGCGCGGCCCCGACCAGCAGGGCCATGACGATCCGCGGGAACCGGATGGTCCACAGCGCGGCGTCGGTGTTGACGTGCGTCGCTGCCGCGCCACCGTCGATGCCGAACCTGCGCAGGACGGCGCCGAGCACCTCGGGGGGC
>NZ_LFKW01000109.1:0-529 GCF_001040865.1 Cellulomonas sp. A375-1
GCACGTGGGCGCGCGTCGCCGTGCGCGAGCGGCGCGCCGACGACTGCGCGCGTCCGTCCGCGAGGTCGCGCAGCGGCTGGTCCTCGACCCGCTCGCGGCACAGGTCGACGCGCTCACGCGGTGCCGGAGCGAGGCGACGCGCGCCGCCGCACGCTGAGCGAGTTCGTCGTCGCCGCCCGCCGCGGGGGAGGATGCCGGGTGGCGCGGCGCACGCCCGCCGCGGCGAGGAAGGACGTGCATGGCCAGGCTCGAGATCCCGGTGCAGCTGCGTTGGTCCGACATGGACGCGTACGCGCACGTGAACAACGTGGAGATGCTCCGGCTCCTGGAGGAGGCGCGCATCGAGGTCTTCTGGCAGCACCCCGTGGGCCCGGACGGCGAGCGCGCCGGGACGCGGTCGACCGCGGTGATCGATGCGGGCCCGGGTGCCCAGGTCGCGACGTTCATCGCGCACCAGGAGATCCAGTACGTCAAGCCGCTCGGCTATCGGCGTGCGCCCGTGGTCGTCGAGCTGTGGATCGGTCACCTG
>NZ_LFKW01000110.1:0-2497 GCF_001040865.1 Cellulomonas sp. A375-1
GCGCGCGCGCGTCGCGGACGTCGAGGTCACGGGCACGATCGCACCGGGGCACCTGGAGGGCACACTCGTCGTCGAGGTCCCCGACGCGCCCGTGTGGTGGCCCGTCGGCCACGGCGCCCAGCCGCTCGTCGACGCGAGCATCGAGCTCACCTCCGGCGGCGCGGTGCTCGGCCGGTGGCACCGCAGGATCGGCTTCCGTGACGTCGCCGTGGACCGCCGCCGCGACGCGCACGGCACGCGCTTCACGCTCGTCGTCAACGGCCGGGAGGTGTTCGTCCGCGGCGCGAACTGGATCCCCGACGACCACCTGCTCACGCGCATCACGCGCGACCGGCTCGCGCGGCGGCTCGACCAGGCCCTCGGCGCGCACCTCAACCTGGTGCGCGTCTGGGGCGGCGGGATCTACGAGAGCGACGACTTCTACGAGCTGTGCGACGAGCGGGGCCTGCTGGTCTGGCAGGACTTCCTACTCGCGTGCGCCGCGTACCCGCAGGAGTCGCCGCTGCTCGAGGAGATCGAGGCCGAGGCCCGCGAGAACGTCGTCCGCCTCGCGCCCCACCCGAGCCTCGTGATCTGGAACGGCGGCAACGAGAACGTCTGGGGCCACGAGGACTGGGGGTGGAAGGACGAGCTCGGGGACCTCACGTGGGGCCTGCGGTACGCCGCTGAGATCTTCCCCGCGGTCGTCGCCGAGCTCGACCCGACCCGGCCGTACAGCGACAACAGCCCCTCCTCCCCCGGCTTCGCGCCCGACGAGGTGCACCCGTGCGACCCCGACCACGGCACGCACCACCAGTGGGAGGTGTGGAACCGCGTCGACTACACCCACTACCGCGACGACGTGCCGCGGTTCTGCTCGGAGTTCGGCTTCCAGGGCCCGCCCACCTGGGCCACGCTGGAACGCGCGGTGCGCGACGAGCGCGGCGTCATGGTGACCGACAAGCACGACCCGACGTTCCTGCTGCACCAGAAGGCCGACGACGGCAACGGGAAGCTCGACCGTGGGCTGGCGCCGCACCTCGGCGTGCCCGACGACTTCGCCGACTGGCACTGGGCCACGCAGCTCAACCAGGCGCGCGCCGTCGCGTTCGCGACCGAGCACCACCGCTCGTGGTGGCCGCGCACCGCCGGCTCGATCGTGTGGCAGCTCAACGACTGCTGGCCGGTCACGTCGTGGGCCGCGGTGGACGGCGACGAGCGCCCCAAGCCCCTGTGGTGGGCGCTGCGGCACGCGAACGCGCCCCGGCTGCTCACCGTCCAGCCACGCGACGACCGGCTGGTGGTCGCGGTCGTCAACGACACCGGCGAGCCGTGGACGGGCCGGCTGGACGTCGAGCGCGAGTCGCTGACCGGCGACGAGCGCGCACGCGTCGCGCTCGAGGTCGCGGTCCAGCCGCGCTCGGTCGGCCTGGTCCCGCTGCCCGACGACGTCGCCGTCCCTGACGACGACACGTCGGAGGCCCTCGTCGTCCGGCTCGACGACCAGCGCGCCGTGCACGTGTGGCGCGAGGACGTCGACCTGCGCCTCGACCCCTCCCCGCTCACCGCGAGCGCCGCACCGGTCGCGGGCGGGTACGAGGTCACGGTGCGGGCCCGGTCGCTCGCGCGTGACGTCACGCTGCTCGTCGACCGGCTCGACCCGGCCGCGACGGTCGACGACGCGCTCGTCGACCTGGCCGCCGGCACGAGCGTCACGTTCCGCGTGCGCACCGACGCGGCGCTCGACCTCGACGCGCTGACGTCCCGACCCGTGCTGCGCAGCGCGAACGACGTGGTGGTGGTGACCGCGCCGATAGGCTCGCGGGCGTGACGCACGCAGACGCCGTCGGGCTCGTGCTGGCGCGGCCCGCCCGCCTGCTGGGCATCGAGCCGTTCTTCGCCGAGCTCATCTCGGGCATCGAGGAGCGGCTCTCCGGCGAGGGCCGTTCGCTGCTGCTGCACGTGGTGCCGGACCACGACGCGGAGATCGCCGCGTACCGGCGCTGGGCGGACGGCGGCGTCGACGCGGTGGTCGTCGTCAACGTCGCGCTCGTCGACAAGCGCCTGGACGTGCTCACCGAGCTCGGCATCCCGACCGTCGTCGTCGGCGGCCCCACGCCCGACCTGCCCTTCACCAACGTGTGGATCGACAACGGGCGCGCGATGCGCGACGCCGTGGGCCACCTCGCGGCGCTGGGTCACCGGCGCCTCGCGCGCGTGTCCGGACCGGCCGCGCTCGCGCACACGCAGGCCCGCACGGACGCGTTCGTCTCCGAGTGCGAGCGGCTCGGCGTGCAGGGGGTCGTCGTCGAGGGCGACTACCTCGAGGAGTCCGGCACGCGCGCGACCCGCTCGCTGCTGGGTCGGGGCGCGCCGCCGTCGGCGATCGTCTACGACAACGACGTGATGGCGATCGCGGGCCTGCAGGTCGCCGCCGAGATGGGCGTCCCGGTCCCCGACCGGCTGTCGCTGCTCGCGTGGGACGACTCCGCGCTGTGCCGGCTCGCGCACCCCCCGC
>NZ_LFKW01000110.1:2634-3833 GCF_001040865.1 Cellulomonas sp. A375-1
ACCCGCGCCGCCCGACTGAGCGACCGGGTCCGCGTCGGCGCACGGCGACGTCCGGGCAGGTCATGCGGCGGGGAACCCTGCGCGCCACCCCGCGGGGTGGTTGGCTAGGCGCATGAGCGCGACCGCCCCGTCCCCCGTACCTGCCGACCCCGACACGTTGCGGGCCGTCGCCCACGGCTCCTGGTACGACCCCCACGGCGTGCTCGGCCCGCACCCCGGCGACGGCGGCGTGACGATCCGGCTGCTGCGCCCGCTGGCCGACTCGGTCGTCGTGATCACGCCCGACACCCGCGTCCCCGCGCGGCACGAGCAGGACGGCATCTGGGTCGCGGTGCTCCCCGGCGAGGACGTGCCCGACTACCGCGTCGAGGTCACGTACGGCGACACGACGACCCTCGCCGACGACCCGTACCGGTTCCTGCCGACCGTCCAGGAGCTCGACCGTCACCTCATCCGCGAGGGTCGGCACGAGGAGCTGTGGACCGTGCTCGGCGCTCGCGTGCGCACCTACCCGAGCACGCTCGGCGAGGTGCACGGCACGTCGTTCGCCGTGTGGGCGCCCAACGCGCGCGCGGTGCGCGTCGTCGGCGACTTCAACTACTGGCAGGGTGCGACCCACGCGATGCGCTCGCTCGGCGACTCGGGCATCTGGGAGCTGTTCGTCCCCACCGTGACCGCGGGCGCTCGCTACAAGTTCGAGATCCTCACGCACGACGGCACATGGCGCCAGAAGGCCGACCCCATGGCCCGCGGCACCGAGGTCCCGCCCGCGACCGCGTCGGTCGTCGTCGAGTCCACCTACACGTGGACCGACGACGAGTGGATGGCGGCCCGCGCCGCGACCGACCCGCACAACGGCCCGCTGTCGGTCTACGAGGTGCACCTCGGCTCGTGGCGCCAGGGCCTGTCGTACCGCGACCTCGCCCACCAGCTCACCGAGTACGTCCTGGACCTGGGCTTCACGCACGTCGAGCTGCTGCCCGTCGCGGAGCACCCGTACGCGCCGTCGTGGGGCTACCAGGTGACCGGGTACTACGCCGCGACCTCACGGTTCGGCCACCCCGACGACCTGCGCTACCTGATCGACACGCTGCACCGCGCGGGCATCGGCGTGATCGTCGACTGGGTGCCGGGCCACTTCCCCAAGGACGAGTGGGCGCTCGCGCAGTTCGACGGAACCGCGCTGTACGAGCACCCGG